>JAADYY010000072.1 GCA_010092805.1 Chloroflexota bacterium
CGAGGCTCTGGCCAAGCTGGTGCAGGAGACGGCGGAGCGGACGCTCGGCCCGGCCCCGGTGCGCATCGGTCGTCACCCCAAGCGGCTCCTGGCCTATCGCTCCAATCAGCCCTTGGGCCGGCGCCGGCTTTGGTTCGCCAGGCTGGACAACGGGTCGGCACACCTGGTTGAGTTGCTGGGCGCGCAGCAGCAATATGTCGTCGAAGGTGTTCACCCACATACCCAGCAGCCCTACAGCTGGGACCAGGACCTGGTGGCACTCGGGCGCGACGGGCTGTCGTGCATCAGTGATCGTCTGCTGAACGGTTTCTTCGCCGAACTGACGGTGATGCTGGAGCTGTTCGGCTGTGAGGTGCTGGACGACCAGTCCGCTGCCGGCGGCGCGCGCAAGGACCGTGGCAAGGTCGATCAGACAGCGTTGCGCGGCAATCCCGATAGCGTTGCCGAGGCCGTCAGCCTGATCCCCAACACCAGCGAGCTGTTCCCGACCAGGGCCGACTACATCCGCATCGGCTACGCCATCAAGGCGGCGTGCGGGGAGGATGAGGCCCGCGGCCGCGAGCTTTGGCTCGATTGGACAGCAAGGTGGGAAGGCGATGACGATCACCCGGATGGCAATGATCCCGGAGACGCGCTGCGCGATTGGAACAGCTTCCGCCCACCGTTCGAGATCGGGGCGCCCTTCCTGTACGCGCTGGCGGCCCGGTACGGGTTCAACTTCGCCGGTGAGGAATTCGACGCGTTGGAGGAGCCGCCGGTCGAGGCGGGGGCGGAGCCTAACGACGAAGACCGGCCGGAGGAGTACAGCGATGCGGCGTTAGCCATGCGGTTCCGGGCGCAGCACCGCCCTGTCGCACGTTATGTCGGAACCTGGGGCAACTGGTTTCTCTGGGACGGCAAGCGCTGGGCGCTGGATGATACCGATCAGGCTTTCGATTTCGCGCGTGGGGTGTGTTCCAAAGCCAGCGCGGAGATACTGCGTGAGACCGCCGGCAGCGACCGGCGCGCTGCCAGGAAGGTGGCGTCGTGCCAGGTTATCGGTGCGGTGCTGCGCGTCGCCCAAACGGACCGGGCCTTGGCGCGTACGCCAGAAGGCTGGGACGGCAACCCTTGGCTGCTGAACACGCCCACCGGGATCGTCGATCTCACCACAGGGACGGTACGCGCGCACGATCCCAATCGATACTGCACCAAGATCACCGCGGTCGGACCGGCGGAACAGGGCATCGCCGCTTGTCCGTTGTGGCTACGCTTCATCGCCGATGTGACCGGTGGCGATGACAACCGCGCCCAGTACCTGCAGCGGGTGGTCGGCTACTGCCTGTCCGGCTCGACCCGCGAACACGCGCTGTTCTTCGCACATGGTCCCGGTGGCAACGGCAAATCGGTGTTCGTCGATACCATCGGCAAGCTTCTGAAGAATTACGCCAAGACCGCACCGATGGACACCTTCACCGCGGCCCGGGGCGAGCGCCACCCGACGGATTTGGCGATGATGCGCGGTGCTCGGCTGGTCGCAGCCCAGGAAACCGAAGAAGGGCACCGTTGGGCCGAGGCCAAGATCAAGGCGCTCACCGGCGGTAGCCCGATCTCGGCACGCTTCATGCGACAGGATTACTTCGAGTTCACGCCGCAGTTCAAGCTGCTGATCGTCGGCAACCACAAGCCAGCCATCCGCACCGTGGATGCCGCAATCCGCAGGCGTCTCCACCTGATCCCCTTTACCTTTGAGCCGGCCAAACCGGATCTGCTGCTGCCTCAGAAGTTGCTTGCAGAGTGGCCTGGTATCCTCGCCTGGGCAATCGAAGGTTGCCTGCAATGGCAAAGGGTTGGGCTGTGCCCGCCGGACAGCGTGATCGAAGCAACGCAAAAGTACTTCGAAGAGGAAGATGCGATCGGACGTTGGATCACCGAGCGTTGCGAATATGTTGCCGATGCCACGACTACCAGTAACGACCTTTTCAATGATTGGAGAATCTGGTGCGCCGATGCCGCGGAATATGTTGGAACGCAGAAGCGTTTTGCTCAATCACTTCAACAGCGTGGATTGCAGAAATGGCGGCAACCAAAAACCGGTCGGTCCGGGTTCAGGGGAGTTCGCCTCCGAAAGGATCAATCCTGTGCCGATTTTGATGACGGGACCCTGCTGGAACCCGCTGGCGGAGAAAAGGAGCAGCTGATCCATTAGCAGACAGCAGTATCCTTCACATCCTTCACCTGAGGTGAGGGGGTGAACGATCTGAAGCCACGGAACGTTAACGCCCTATATGGGGGGTATTTATGATTATACGCGTCACGCGCGCACCATTAGACAAGCTGTTCGGTGGTTTCACATGCTTCACCCGGCCGATGGCCGGGATGGAGATGTTCGGCATCGGTGATCGCTTCCAGGGGGGCCTCCAACTCCAACCCGCGCCGCGCGCGCGACCCGCCGCCCCCGGCTGCCGCGGACCACCCACCCGGCACTGAACCACAAAAGCTCATCACGAGGACGGCGACGCCGCGTTCTTGGCCGGACCACGCGCCGCCGTCCCCAC
>JAADYY010000466.1 GCA_010092805.1 Chloroflexota bacterium
CCGCGCCCGCGCTGGTTTCGACCCACCAGCCGTCATCTTGCGGCGCGACGCGCTCGACCGTCACGCCCAGATCGATGTTGAACTGGAAGCGCTCGGCGTAGCGGCGCAGATAAGCGTAAAACTGCCGCCCGGTCGGGTAGACGCCGTAGCGCAGCGGCAGCCGCATCCCCGGCAAGCTGGAGACGACGCTGGCCGTATTCAGCCGCAGCGACGGGTAGAGCCGCGCCCACGTCGAGCCGATGGCGTCAGCGCGATCCACCACGCGGTAAGCGATTCCGGCCTGCTGCAAGTAGTAGGCGCTCGCCAGCCCCGCCGGGCCTGCGCCAATCACCAGAACTTGTGCTGCCATGCGTCGATCCTCCTCACGCTATCGGGGTTAGTCGTCGGCAGATGCTGCGGTCGCTTCGGGGGTCGGTGTCGCCGCGCCGCTGATCTGTGCACCGACGGCGGTCGCCGTCTGCGCCATGAACGGGCGATAGCGCGTCGGCACCACCTGCAACGTCTGCGGGTAGTTCGCCGCCTGCTCGGTCGATTGCGGCAGCGCCGTCGCGTAGGCGTTGAGTTCGGGCCGGATCAGCGCGTCGCGGGTGAGGATCACTTCCGTCTCGACGGCGTCGAATTCCTCCTGCGGCGCGTTGATCCCCAGCACGCCGACCCCATAGATGCCGAGCAGAAACATGCCCAGCGCCAGCGCCGCGAAGATGTACCCGGCGCGGCGGTTGGCCCGCTGCACGCTCGGTGTGCGCACGCGCAGCGGCAGCCGCGCATCTGCCGCCGTCTGCGCCTCGACCTGCGGGCCGAGTTGGTCGAAGCTGTAGCCGCCGCTCACATCGATGCCCGTCAGATGATCGAGCAGCTTGGGGATCGGGATCTGGGCGGGCTGAATCAGCAGGATTTGCTGGCCCGCGTCGAGCGCCGCCAACAGATCCTCGCGCAGCGGCGGCGTTTCCAGCGGATCGGGTGCGAGGATGGCGATCAGCAGTTCGGCGGATGCCGGATCATCGACGGTGTAGCCCCCCGCCCGCAGATCCGCACGGATCTGCTCGGCGAGCGCGGCATCGGTTTCGGTGTAACTCAGCTTGATCATCGTTCTGTAGGGTTCCTGTTCAGTATCTCGTTAACCCGCGTCCACATCTAGCGAGTGCCCACATCTGGCGAGTGCCCACATCTAGCGAGCGTCCACATCTAATGAGCGCCCATCTAGCGAGCGCCCCTCTAACGAGCGGATGTAATTGACTATGTCCCAGCGCTGCCCGTCGCGCAGATCCGGCGCGCACGCGCCCAGATCGCGCCAGCCGTCACGCACGGCGGCGTAGAGTGCCTCGTCACGGGTGCGGTCGAGCCGCCGGGTGAGCGTGATAAAATCGTTCGCGCCGATCCACGCCGGGCACTGCGCCACGATCAAATCCTGGCCGCGCGCCAGCGACGCCTGTGTCGGCAGCACATCATTGACGATCTGCGGCGGCGGGTTGAGCGTCTCTCGATACGAGCGTTCGGCTTCCTGCCCCGCCAAGATCCCGACGACGACGATCACGACCGTCGCGGCGACGGCGACAGCGGCCACCGTCACGCTCGCGGCGTCGAGGTTGAGTTGATGATACCCCCGGCGCACAAACGGCGACACCGCAAACCCGACTGCCGCCAGCGCCCCGAACAGCGCCAGCACGTTGAACACGTTTGGATCGCGCGTGGCGATCACCGCCGCGTCCTGGGTGATCTCCCAGGCGAACACCGCGCGCGTCACCTGCGCGCCGGACGCATCGGTCACGTCGATGAGCGTTTGCCAGCGGCCCTCCGCGTCGATCTCGGCCCCGGCGGCGACATACAGCCCGTCGCCCAATGCTTCGGTCGCGTGCCAGGCACCGCGCAGATCGCGGGCTGGGTTGGCCGTGCGCAGCCGCACCGTGACATCTGTCGCCGGCTGATCGCCGCGCATGACGACCGTATCATACGTGTTGACACCCGGCCCGCCCGGCGTGATCGTGACGCGGACGGTGGTAGCGCCGACGGTTTGCACCCCTTGCGGCGGCGGGGTCGTCTGCCCGGCCAATTCCGGCTCCGGGACGGGCGTCGCGCTCAGGTGAGCGGCCAGAACCAGCACGCCCAACCCGATCAGCGCTTCGAGGCGCAGTGTCGGCACAAACGCCCCGAAGCGCACCCCAAAACGATCCATGAGCGCCGACCAGCGGGCGTAGCGTTCCGGGCGCAGCGCAATGTGATGCCCCGCGCCGATCACCAGCAGCGGCGCGATCAGCAGCAGCTTGAGGCCGAGCGATTCGCCGTAACTCGTCGCGATCTCGGCGGGCGCGCCGAACCAGTTGAGCGCGTTGTAGACGCCTGTCGCGATCACCAGGGCGAGCGCGACCACCGCGATCCGCGAGAAGCGGCGCAGCGCCGCCAGCAGCGCCAACCGCCGATCTTCGCCGCTGTAGGGGCGCAGCGCGGCGGGCAGAATCAGCGCGAGCGCCGCCGCCCCGCCGACCCACAGCCCCGCCGCGATCCCGTGCAGCCAATCGCTGAAGACCGCCAGCCACGGCCACAGCAGCGACCCGGATGCATGGCTGGCAATGCTCCATGTGCCCAGCAGCAGCGGCAGCAGCCACGCCGTCGCGATCCAGAAGGGGCGCACGGTGTCCGGCTGATCACGGCGGAGCTGCGTGGTGGCGAAGTGCAGCCCGGCGATCAGCAGCAGCAGCGCCATGCGCACATTCCAGGTATCGCCGAAGCGCGAGCCGATCCGCACGACGTTCCACAGGCCATCGCTCAGCACCCGCCCCACATCCGCCGCGAAGAAGACCATCGTCTGCTGGAGCAGCGCGAGCAGATTGCCGCCGATGGCGACGGCCAGCGCGATCCAGACGATGCGGTTGAGGCGCGTCATCACGCGGGGCGGCAGCCACCCGGCACGATGATCGCGGCTCCCCCAGGCCGGGACGAGCACCAGCGCATACAGCGTATACACGCCGAACAAGAGCATGGTTGACGCCAGCACGAGCGCCCGCCACACGACTTCCAGCGGCACCGCTTGATCGTTGGCGGCGGCCCCGGCCACCCCGCTCACCGATTCGCCGACGAAGAACACCCGGCTTTCGACGATCACATGGCCGTCGCTGGCGAAGGCCGGGCGCAGTTCGTTGATGTACGCGCCGTCGGGCAAGTTGGCGGGCAGCCGCACGGTGAGCAGCGTATTGTCGTTCGCCGCGACGCCGCCCTCTGCGATCACGTTGCCCGCTTGATCACGGACGATCAGGCCGCTGAACGCGGGTTCCAGCGCCTCGCTGAACCAGTATTGCAGCCGCGCCGGCGCGCGGTCGAGCACCGCCCGATCTTCAGGGATGGCGCGGACGATGTAACCATGTGCGCGCGTGATCGTCGGCTGCGCACTGAGGATCAGCAACGCCGCAAGCACGGCGACGAGCAGATGAATCCGTTGAGGCAATGGACGCAACCGAAGCGTACGCATACGCCTATTCGAGCCGGAAACGATCCGGTTCGGCGGCGGGATCGCTGGCCTCAGCGGTGGGCGCATCCGGCGCGGCGGCTTCCTGCTCAGCAGCGGCGCGGCTGCGCACCCAACTGATGCCCATCATCACGAAAAAGATCACGGCGATGCCCACAAACAACAGTTCATCAAACCAGCCGAGCGCACCGTGCGCGAGCACTGGCGGGAAGGGCGGAAATGGCAGCATAAGCGCGTGTACTCCACAAGTTGGTGTATGCGCTAATTATAC
>JAADYY010000467.1 GCA_010092805.1 Chloroflexota bacterium
CCAATGTCGATTATAGCACGCCGCCCGCTCAGTCGGTATAGAGCGCCCCGGCCTGCGCCAGCCGCGCGAAACTTTCCGCCAGGCCGCCGGGGCGGTTGCGCGCCAACCACAGATCGCGGTATTCGGCTTCGATGCCGCTGAGATGGACGCGCATCTCGGTTGTCGAGCGCGCCGGGCTGCCCAATTGCAGCAGCAGCCGTTCCGCGCCGTGCTGAAGCATGTGCGCGGCGTTGCGCAATTCGCGCGTCACCAGTTCCCCATCGGGGATCGCCATCTGCGCCTGGCTCAGCGGTGCCATCACCGTCTCGATATAGGCGAGCGTCTGGTGCAGCCCTTCACGCAGCCGCTGATCGTCGTTGAGTACGGCGGCGCTCTCCGGGGCCAGCCAGTTCGACGCGCGTTCCCGCAGCGCCGCGAGATCGGTTTGCAGCGCCAGCGCCAGCACGCTGCTGTTCATAATCTGCACGCCCGCCTGTTGATAGGCGTTGCCCAAATCGTAGAGCAATTTGCCAACGATGTTGGCGCTGTCGCGGAAGGCGAAACGGCTCAGCGCCAATGGCAGATCAAGATAGCGGTTCGCATCGAGACACCAACTCAACGCCGCGCCGTAAGCGTAGCCGGGGTAGCTGACGGGCAGCGGCTGCCAGTGCCCGTTATCGCCCCAATCGGTGTTGAGCACCCCGTCGGCGTTGTTCTCTAACCCGCTTTCGACCGCGCCGCGAATGTTGCCGATCATGTTGTCGGTGCGCCCGGCGATGGTGTTCCAACTCGACGTACCGGGGCACACATAAAACGGCACCCCAGACTCGGCGAACATCCGCGCCTTGCCGGGGAAGTCGTGCGTCGCTTCGTAGCCCCATTCCAGCGCGATGGCGTCTTTTGGCAGTTCTGGCACCAACTCTGGGTATTCACCGATGATGTCGCCCCAGAACATCATTGTGCGCCCGTGTGCCTGCACCCGCGCGTAAATGGCCAGCAGAAAATCCAGGTAAACGCGGCCTTTGCCCCGCTCCGCAACCGCCGCCTGAGCTTGGCCCACACCCAAATCGAACGTCTCGTCGCAGCCGACGTTGATATACTCCGACGTGAAGTTCGGCAGCAGTTCGGCGTACAGCCCATCCAGAAACGCGATCACGCCGGGCGCGGCGGGCGAGAGGCTGAACGGGTGCGTGAACGTCGTGCCCCAGGGCGTGCTGATGCCGGTCTGCGTTTCGGCCAATGGCAGGTAGCGCTCGTGCCGGAACCAGCGGTGCATGTGCCCGAAGCTGTTCTGGTTCGGCACCAGATCGATGAAGCGTTCGCGGCAGTAAGCGTCCAACGCCAGGATCTCGTCGGCGGTCAGCGGCGAGGCGTTGGCCCACACTTCGGGGTGTTGGCGATACGCGAAGGTGTGTTCGGTATACAACTGGAACTGGTTGATCTTCCAGCTCGCCAGCAAATCGATCAGCGCGTAGAGGGTCGCCATCGTCGGGACTTTGTCGCGGCTGATGTCGAGCATGACGCCGCGCGCTTCGAAATCGGGCCAATCCTCAATCGCGATCAGCGGCAGCCGCAGCCCGTAAAGTTTGACGAGTTGCATGAGCGTTTGCGCGCCGTAGAACGCGCCCGCCGCATCGTTGGCGATCAAGCGAATGCCGTCGGTTTCGGTGATGGTCAAGCGGTAGCCGTCTGGGCGATTACCGCTCGAATCGAGCGCGATCAGCAGCGCGGGCGGGCGTTGGGTGTCGTTGCGCCCGTCACCCCCGACAACCGCCCAGGCTTGCCCGGCGTGATCGCGGACAGCGTCGTGAATCTGCCGCGCGCTGAACAGCAGCGGGGCCGCTTGCGCTGCGTTCAGCGCGATCAACGGGGCGTGGTCGCCCCGCGCGAGATCGAGCGTCCCGCCGGTGAGTGTGAGGCGGCGCGGGTACGGTAGTAAGGTTGGATCATACGGTTCCATCAAAAGAAATCCCTTCGCGTGGGCGCGACCACGGCATTTGTTAGGTGCGGTCGTTGCGTGGTCGGATAGCTTCACGGGTAGAGGCCAGTAAGCCAATCCAGCAACTCAGGTGCAGCCGCGCTTAAAGAACTGATCATAGCACGATCACGAGTTTTTGAACCCTGGCTCATCTGGGTTTAAAATATGCCCCCGTGCGCACAGACACGGGTTTTTGCTCACCAGCCCGCTGTGTGCCCCTAGAAATTGTGATATTACTTGAGGAGATATTGATGATGAAGAATTTACGCACGCTCATTTTGTTGGCGGTCGTCGTCGCGCTGCTGAGCGCGCTGGGCGGGGTCGCCGCCCAGGACGAACCGACGCAATTCGCCGGGGGCTGGCCGTACCAGGTGCCGCCGGATGGCCACTTTAACACCTATGCCTCTGGCCGCCTGAACATGGGCATCTATCAGGATTTGATGGAGCCGCCGCTGGCCGTCTTTATCTGGGCGGATGGTGCCTACGACCCGATGATCGCCGAAAGCTTTGGCTTCACCGACGACGGCAACTACACCGTCACGCTCAAGAGCGGCGTCACCTGGAGCGACGGCACCCCGGTCACCGGGCAAGACCTGCTCACGACGTTCAACACCGGCTACATGATCGGCTGGCAGATCTGGAACGATCTCGAATCGGTCGAGCTGGTCGATGACATGACGGCGCAGTTCAACCTCAGCAGCCAATCGCCGCTGATCGAGCGCCGTATCCTCACCGAGAACCTGCGCCCCACCAGCACCTACGGCGACTTCGCCGCGCAGGCGGGCGAGTTGATCGCGGCGGGCGCGGCGTCCGGCGATGAGGATTTCGAGGCGCTGCTGGCCGAACTGACCGAATTCCGCCCAGAAACCTTCGTGGCGGCGGGGCCGTACCAACTGCTGTCCGAAAACATCACCGATGCCCGTGCGACGCTGGTCAAGAATGAGGGCGGCCTCAACAGCGACGTGGTGCGCTTCGATGAGATCGTGCTGTGGAATGGCGAGACCGAAACCGTCACGCCGCTGGTGAGCAACGGCGAACTGTGGTACGGCACTTACGGCTTCCCGCCCGCCACCGAAGCCGCCTTCGTCGATCAGGGCATCGACATCGTGCGTGGCCCGCTGTATACCGGCCCCGGCCTGTATGTCAACCACACCGTCTATCCGCTCAATCAGGTGGAAGTGCGGCAGGCGCTGGCCTACGCCATCAACCGTGAAGAGAACGGTTTCGTCAGCCTCGGCGAGTCGGGTGTGGCGTCGGAGTGCATGTGCGGCCTGAGCGATAACCTGCTCCCGGTGTGGGTCGAGGACGACGTGATCGACGAGCTGAACTTCTACGATTACGACCCGGATCTGGCGGCGTCGATGCTGGAAGACCTGGGCTTCACACGCGGCGATGATGGTGTGTGGATCGACGATCAGGGCACGCGCATGAGCTTCGAGCTGATCTTCCCGGCGGAATTCGCGGACTGGGCCGCGGCGGCGGAAAATGCGACCGCCCAGCTCAACGAATTCGGCTTCGAGATCACCGCGACCGGCGTGCAGTTCCAGCAGCAGCAGCAAGATGTTTACGACAGCAACTTCGAAATGGCGATTCGTAACTGGGGTGTCGGCAGCCCGTTCCCGCGTGATGCCTACTTGCAGCCGTACAACCGTTACAACGGTCAGGGTGAGGTCGCGGGTGAAGGCGTCGGCGGCGGGATGCGCTTCGACACCGATGTGACCTTCAGCGGCGGCGAGATCAACGTGTTCGATGCGGCGGTCGAGTCGGGGCAGGGCACCGATCTGGCGGCGCAGCAGGCGCTAGTGACCGATCTGGTGGTGTCGTTCAACGAAGTGCTGCCCGCCATCCCGTTGTGGGAGCGCTACGGCAACAACCCGCTCAACCGGAACTTTGTGGATGGCCCGGCAGGCGACGACCCGATCTTCCTGAACGGCGGCGTCGATCACTTCATGACTTACCTGATCCTGACGGGCGGCATCGGCCCGGCGTAATCACGCCGTCGGTCGTCGCTGAGCGTTTGGATCCGCTGTGATATGTGCCCCTCTCTGAGATCGACTCGGAGAGGGGCGTGCGATCCCACCAGAGACTTTGTAAGATATTGTAAGATTTTGCCAGCAAAATGATCGTTTACCATGATTTGTTAGAATATATCGGGAAATAAGTTTATGGCAGTCCGCGATCTCAACGCCGGGGCGGTGCAGCCCGCCGAACCCACCCGGTCAGCGCCGTCCTTCCTGGATGGGGTGCGGCGTGTGGCGCGCAGCTACACCGCCCGCACGCTGGTGCAGGCCGTGATCACGATTTGGGCGGTGATCACGTTTACCTTCTTCCTCATCCGCCTGATGCCCGGCAACCCCGTCGATGTCTACATCGACTTCCTCATGAACCAGCAAAATATCAGCTTTGAAGAAGCCCGGCAAATGGCCGCCTCACAGTTCCGCTTTGACCCTGACGCCAACG
This sequence comes from Chloroflexota bacterium, assembly GCA_010092805.1. GTDB lineage: Bacteria > Chloroflexota > Anaerolineae > Aggregatilineales > Phototrophicaceae > Flexifilum. Next base: position 4,418 of record JAADYY010000467.1, read on the forward strand.
TGTTCTCGCAGTACTTCGATTACATGGGGCGGCTGGTGCAAGGCGACCTGGGCGAGTCGATCACTTCGACGGGGACGCGCGTCGTCGACCAGATCATACGCTTCCTGCCCTGGACGGTCTTCAGCGTGGGCCTGGGCTTGCTGATCAGCTTTGTGCTGGGGGTGCTGCTGGGCACGGTGATGGCTTACAACCGCAATTCGGTGCTGGACAACGCGTTGTCGCTGTTCTCGTCAATTTTGAGCGCGGTGCCCAATTACATCTGGGGCCTGCTGATCCTGATCGTGTTTGGTGTGCAGTTGCAATGGTTCTCGGTGGGTGCGCTGCGCGGCACCTACGACCCCACGCTCGATCCGGGCTTCAACCTGCCGTTCATCCTCAGTGTGCTGGAACACGCCTTTTTGCCGGTGCTGGTGTACGTCGTGGGCACGCTGGGCACGTGGATGCTCAACATGCGCAACAGCACGATCAGCACGCTGGGCGAAGATTACGTCAATGTGGCGCGGGCGCGCGGACTCACCTCCAGCCGCATTCTGGTGGCGTATGTGGGGCGCAACGCCGCCCTGCCGATGTTCACGCTGCTGGCGATTCACATTGGTTTCATCCTCGGCGGCAGCGTGATCATTGAGGAGCTGTTCGTCTACAAAGGGATCGGCAGCTTCTTGTTCTGGTCGATCTCGCAGCGCGACTACACCTCGATGCAGGGCGTCTTTCTGGTGATCACGATTGCGGTGGTGGTCTCGAATGTGCTCGCCGACCTGCTCTACAGCCGCTTAGATCCGCGTGTGCGGGTGACGGGGGACAAATAACATGGCCGTCGGCACACAAGAGATCAGCCTACAGCAACGCGAACCCACCGCCCGCGAGTCGCTGCTGCGCCCGCTGGTGCTGTTTTTCCGTGCGCTGCGCCGCACCCCCATCGGCTTCATCGGCTTCATCGGTGTGGTGTTCTACGCTCTGCTGATCAGCGTGGGGCCGTTGATCGTGCCGTTCGACAGCGAAGTCCGGCTTGATCAGATCGCCGCGCCGCCGGGGTCGCGTGTTCAACTGCTGACGCGCGCCGCCGATGTGGATCGCTACCGCACGCTCGATGATCTGGCCGGCCAGACGGTCGGCGTCGTCCGCGAGACTGCCGGGCCGGATCTGGTGGCTCCGTATGAAGCGGCGGGCACCTTCGCCGTCGACGAAACGCGCTGGCGCAGCGGTCGCGGCGTGCCGCAGGCGATGGAAGATCTCGTAGACGGTGAGATCGACGCGCTGATCGTGTTCTCCGAGTCGGTGCGGCGCTACATCACCGAAAACCGCGACGCCGCGCAAGCCGCACAGTTCAGCGGGTTGGCTGTCTCGAACGAGGCGTTGGGGCCGCCGTACATCTTCGGCACCGATACCCAGGGCCGCGACATCTTCAGCCACATCGTCAACGGCGGCACCATCTTGATCGTCACGGCGGTGCTGGCCGGGTTTCTCTCCACGCTGATCGCGGTGGGGTTGGGCGCGCTGGCCGCGCTGACTGGCGGCTTCATCGACCGCGGCCTGACGGCCATCGCCAACTTTGTGCTGACGATCCCGCAGTTTCCGCTGTTGGTGGTGCTGGCAGCGCTGGTGCAGTTGAACAACTTCATGCTGCTGGCCCTGCTGATCGCGCTGCTGTCGTGGCCGGTGCTCATGCGCGCGATTCGGGCGCAGGTGCTCAGCCTGCGCGAACGCGATTACGTCGAGGCGGCGATAGCGCTCAACTTGGGGCGACCGCACATCATTCTGCGCGAGATTCTGCCGAACATGATGAGCTTTGTGGTGATCAACTTCATCTTCGCGGTGACAAGCGCGATGTATCAGCAGGTGGGGTTGGTGTTTCTGGGGATGGCACCCATCAACGATTACACGTGGGGCGTGATGCTCTACTTTGGGCGCACGCGCGGCACGCTGTTCAGCGCCGACAGCGCCATGATGGTGCTGGCCCCGGTCGTGGCGATTGCGCTGTTCCAGGTGAGCATGGTGCTGTTCGCCCGCGCCGTTGAAGAGATGTTCGACCCACGCCTGCGCACCGTCAGTTGATCGGGGAATAGTTTATGTCCAGCGATGTTGTCCTCAGCATCGACGATCTGTCGATTGTCTATCACACGCCGCGCGGTGACGTGCGCGCGACCAGCAACGTGTCGTTTCAAGTTCAGCGCGGCGAAACCATCGCCCTCATCGGCGAGAGCGGCAGCGGCAAAACCACCCTCAGCCTCTCGCTGATTCGGATGCTGCCCAACAACGCCGCGATCACCAGCGGGCAGATTCTGTATACACGCGACGGTCAGACGCGCAACGTCCTTCACCTCAGTAACAATGAGATTCGCTCATTTCGCTGGCGGGACTGCGCAATGGTTTTTCAGGGTGCGCAGAATGCGTTTAACCCGGTGCTGCGCATCCGGCAGCAGTTCGCCGATACCGCCGCCGCCCATGGCGAGCGCGACCGCGCATGGGTCAAGCAGCGGACGCTGGAATTGTTCAAGCTCGTGCGCCTCGATCCGCAGCGGGTCTACGAATCGTACCCGCATGAACTCAGCGGCGGCATGAAGCAGCGGGCGCTGCTCGCGCTCGGCGTGCTGCTCGACCCGCAGGTGGTGATCCTCGACGAGCCGACGACGGCCCTCGACATCCTCACGCAGCGGGCGATCATCGACGTGCTCAAAGAGATGCAGCAGCGGCTCAATTTCAGCATCATCTTTATCAGCCATGATCTGGCGCTGGCCGCCGAGATGGCCGACCGGGTGGCGACGATGTACGCAGGCGAGATCGTCGAGCTGGCGGGGGTGAACGATATTTTTTATCGCCCGCAGCACCCGTATACACTCGGCTTGCTGAAATCGGTGCCGAAACTCGACCGCGGCCACGACGAACTCATCAGCATCCCCGGCGACCCACCCAACCTGATCACGCCGCCGTCGGGCTGCAAATTTCACCCGCGCTGCCAGTTCGCGGACGCGCGCTGTGAGACCGAAGCGCCACCGCTGGCCGAAGTCACGCCGGGGCAGTGGGCCGCCTGCTGGCACAGCGACAAGGTCGGGGCGCAGATGCGCGCAGAAGCCGCCGGATCGGAGCGCACGCATGGCTGACGTGATCTTGCAGCTTGACAATGTCAGCCGTTCGTTCAAGCAGGGCCGCAC
>JAADYY010000468.1 GCA_010092805.1 Chloroflexota bacterium
GCGCCGGGGTGAGGGCGATACCAGGGTCACAAAAGACCATATGCTGTAGAACAAATTTGATGCGATTGCCCTGCCCGACGATCAGGGTCAGTTTACATGCATTCAATTCGGTGATATAATCGCCCTGTTGAACAAATATTCTACTCTGGAATGCCGAGGAGCATATGCGAACCCAACAAGGTGAATTCTCCGTCGAGAACGCGTATTCCTATACTACGACCACCACCTTCCGCTGGATCATGTCGCACATTTGGCGCTACCGGGTGCTGCTCATCTTTGCCTTGCTGATGTTCATCATCGGGTGGGCAGCCTTCGGCGGTGCCAGCGTGCTGATTGGTGAAGCGGGCCAGGCCATCATCACCGGCAGCGATGCCCTGGTGTCGATCACCTTCCTCGTGCTTCTGGTGCTCATGATGGATGGTGTGGCGTCCCTATTGAACGCCCTGTCCATCGAAACCATCGCCCAACGCTTGGCGCGGGATGTGCGCGAAGAGCTGTACGTGAGCTTGCTGGGCAAAAGCCAGACCTTTCACGATCAGCAGCGTGTCGGCGACATCATGGCGCGGGCGACCGACGATGTACAGCAGTTGAATGTGATGGTCAGCCCAGGGGTGCTGTTCATCACCGAGATTGTGCTGGGGTTGGCGGTGCCCATCCTGTACATCGCGCTGATCCAGTGGCAATTGCTGCTGGTGCCAGCGCTCTTTGTCGTCAGTTATGTGCTGGTGGTGCGCTGGTATGCCAATCAGCTTGACCCGGTGATCCGCGAGCAGCGGCTGGCGTTTGGTGAGATGAACGCCGGGCTTGAGGAGACCATCAGCGGCATTGAGATCGTCAAAGCCAGCGCCAGCGAAAAGTTCGAGCGCAAGAAATTCTACGAGGCGGCCAAGCGCTATCGGGATACATTCGCGCAGCAGGGGCGCGTCGAGGCGCGTTACTTCCCGACGCTCTTCTTTGCGTTTGCGTTGGGCTTCACGTTTTTGCACAGCATGGTACTCTTCAACGACGGCACCATCACGCTGGGCAACGTCATCGCGGTGATGGGGCTGGTCGGTAGCATGCGTTTCCCCATCTTCGTCTCGCTGTTCGCCTTCTCGCTGGTGCAGTTGGGTTTTGCCAGCGCCGACCGGATCCTGCACCTGATCAAAGCTGAAGCGGAGTTGGATGAAAACGCCGCTGGTCACGCGGCCCCAGTCGTTGGCAACATCCGCTTCGAAAACGTCAGCTTCGCCTATGATGACAACCCGGTGCTGACCGACCTGAACTTCGAGATCAAAGCGGGCGAGACGGTTGCAATTGTGGGGCAAACCGGCGCAGGGAAGAGTACCCTCACCGAACTGATCAACCGCACCTATGATGTCAAGTCCGGCTGTCTCTACATTGACGATGTGCATGTGGAGCATTGGAACCTGACATCGCTGCGCTCGCAAATCTCGCGCATTGAGCAGGATGTGTTCCTGTTCAGCCGCACCATCGCCGAAAACATCGCTTTCGGCGCGCCGGAGGCCACGCAAGAGCAAATCGAGCAGGCGGCCAAAGAAGCGCAAGCCCACGATTTCATCCTGTCGTTTGCCGAAGGCTACCAGACCACCGTCGGCGAGCGCGGTGTCACGCTTTCCGGCGGGCAGCGGCAGCGCATCGCACTGGCGCGCGCGTTCCTCAGCGATCCGCGCATTCTCATTCTGGACGATTCGACCAGCGCGATTGACAGCGCCACTGAGGATGAGATCCAAAAAGCGATTCGCCGGGCGCAAAGTGGCCGCACCACCGTGCTGATCACACACCGCCTGTCGCAAATTCGCTGGGCCGATCATATTCTGGTGCTGGACAACGGGCGCATGGTCGCGTTTGGCGATCACGAAACGCTGCTGCGCACCTGTGGGCTGTACCGGCGCATCTTCGTGCGTTACGAAACCGAACTGCCACCGCTGGAAATGGCGGCGGACTGATCCGTCGTCGCTGATTCGCTTTTCACGACCGCTCTGATTGTCTCGAATGTCTCGAATGTCTCGACACCCTACAGCGCGAGGAGATCACGCATGGGCTTCATCATGGATGGGCTGGATGCCGAAGCATATGATCGTCAATATGGCGACGGCGAGCTGGTGCGCCGGATCATCGGCTATTTTCGGCCTCAGGCCAAACGGATGGCGGTGGTTGCCGCAGCCGTGCTGCTGAGTTCGATTGTCAACGCCATCGTTCCCATTTACATTTCGGACAGCCTGGATCGCTTGCCGGGCAACCCTGAATTCGCTCAACTGCTCACGATAGTCATTGGGCTGGTGGTGCTGGGATCGTTGGGCTGGTTTTTCAACGCGGCGCGCCAGTGGATTTCGGCGGCGGCGGTGGGCAATGTGACGTTGAAGCTGCGCGAAGACACCTTCGATGCGGTGCTCAAGCGCGACCTGTCCTTTTATGACACCTTCGCTTCTGGCAAAATCGTCAGCCGCGTCACCTTCGATACGCAGGCGTTCTCGGCGGTCGTCAACCTGACGTCGGAGTTGCTGAGCCAGATTCTGCTTGTGATGGTGCTGGTCGGCTATCTATTCATCGTGAATCTACAGCTCACGATTCTGATGCTGTTGCTGGCCCCCGTCATCGTGATCGTGGCGTTGAGTTTCCGGCGGATCGCGCGGAACACGGTCACGCAGTCGCGCCGCGTCAACGCCGAGGTCAACAAGCACATCCAGGAGACGATCAGCGGCATTCGCATCGCCAAGACCTTTCGTCAAGAACCCGCCATCTACCGCGAGTTCCTGGATGTCAACGCGCGTTCGTATGGCATCAACCTGCGCACCGGGTATACCTTCAGCAGCATCTTCCCGATTCTGAACACATTGGCCGGCATCGGCACAGCGGCCCTGGTGTACTTCGGCGGGCTGAGCGCGCAGGGTGGCGACATCTCCGCTGGTGATTGGTATCTGTTCATTCAGGGGCTGGCGCTGTTCTGGTTCCCGCTGACGAGCATCGCCTCATTCTGGAGCCAGTTTCAGCTAGGCCTGGCGGCGGGCGAGCGCATGTTTGCCCTCATTGATGCCGATACCAAGCTGGCGCAAACCGATGATCAGGTTCAGCTTGGCGAAGCGCGCGGCGAAATTGCGTTTCGCAACGTGGATTTTCAGTATGTGGAGGGCGAGCCAGTCTTCCGGGATTTCTCGCTGCACATCCGTCCGGGTGAAACGCTGGCGCTGGTGGGGCACACGGGGTCGGGCAAATCCAGCATCGGCAAGCTGATCGCACGCTTCTACGAATTCCAGAGCGGGGCCATCACGGTTGATGGCCATGACATCCGCACGCTCGACCTGGACGATTATCACCGGAATCTGGGCATCGTGACGCAGTCGCCGTTCATGTTCAACGGCACCGTCGCCGACAACATTCGTTACGGCAAGCCGGATGCCGACGCCGCCGAAGTTGAGCGCATCGCGCACATCGTCGCTAACGGCGATTGGCTGGACAGCCTGCCGGACGGGCTGGAAACGCAGGTGGGCGAACGCGGCGCTAACCTCTCGATGGGGCAGCGTCAGTTGGTGGTACTCGCCCGCGTCATCATGCAGAACCCGTCGATCTTCATTCTGGACGAAGCGACCGCCAGCGTTGACCCGCTGACCGAAGCCCTCATCCAGGAAGGGCTGGATACGGTTCTGCGCGACCGCACCTCTATCGTGATCGCCCATCGTCTCTCGACGATCAAGCATGCGGATCGCATCATTGTGTTGAGCCAGGGCAAAATCCTCGAAGAGGGCACCCACGATCAGTTGATGAGCCAGGGGCAACACTACGCGGATCTGTACAACACCTACTTCCGCCACCAGAGCCTCGAGTATATCGAGTCTGCGCCCACGCTGAATTAGGGCGCAATCCAGCAATCGACTCGCGGCCATGAACGCCACAAAAACCACCCGAAGGGGTGGTTTTTCGTTGGCCGCTATGCCGGGGTTTCGCGGCTGACGGCCTGGGCGATATAGGCCACATCGTCTTTCGTCAGGCTCGCCGAGGAGGGCAGGCTGATCCCGCGTGCGGCGATGTCGTTGGCAGTGGCGAAGTCACGCTCCGGTGTTCATCACGCGCCGAAGCTGAGGTCACTGCGCGGCAGCCTTTTGATAAACATCCAATAGCTTGCTAGTGAAGAGCGCAGGGGAGAATTGTTGGCTACGCAGCAAACCGCGCTGGCGCAAGTCCTCGCGTAGAGCACTATCATCAATGCCGCGCTGGACACTGGCCACCAATGAGTCCACATTGCGCCCATCGAAATGAAGTGCGTTATTGCCCGTGATCTCGGTGAGCGCGCCGGCGTCGGAGCACACCACAGGCAGTCCACAAGCCATCGCCTCCAACACAGGGAATCCGAACCCCTCAATTAAGCTGGGGTGTACCAGCAAATCTGCCGCGCTGTAAAACGCAGGTAGATCCGAATCTGGCACAAATTCCTGTACAATGGTGACGATGTCCTCAAGCCGATGCTGCCCAATATCCATCAGAAATTGCTCGCGCCACCGCTGCCCACTTGCCCCCCCCACTTTGATCAGTTGCACAGCGTAACCGGTCTCCCGGAGGAGCGCGATCCCGTGTAACAGGGTCTTCAGGTTTTTGCGCGGCAGTTCGTTACCTACATAGAGCAGGTAGATTTCACCTTGTTTGAACGATAGATTGTACTGTTCAGCGACATAAGCGCGCGCGTTGGGGAAAGGTCGAAAATGTGCCGTGTTTATCGCGTGGTAAATGGTATGCACACGTTCCGGTGGAATTCGCAGGTGCTCAACAATTGATTGGCGGGTGAATTCGGATACAGCCACATAGTTTTCCATTCTCCGCAGACCATGTAATTGCACCTCAAGTATGGCGCGC
>JAADYY010000073.1 GCA_010092805.1 Chloroflexota bacterium
CCGCGTTACCCGCTCCCGAAGCCACCGTCGACCCTGCCTGTGGCCCCGGGCGCGGGGGAGGCACGGCGGCCAGTAAAGTGGCTAAACATACGCGCACAAAGCGTATTTACCCCTCTCCCCGCGAAGCAGGGGGGGCGGGGTGGCGCGGAGCGCCGGGGTGAGGGGTGGCACGGCTGCGCCGCTACTCGATTTCGGCGAGCACTTCGCTGCGAACGACGCTCTGCCCAACGCTGACATGCAGCGCCGCGACGACGCCATCGGTGGGGGCGCGCAGCTCGTTTTCCATCTTCATGGCTTCCAGCATCGCAATCGGCTGCCCCGCCGTGACGGTTTCGCCCGGCTCAACCAGCACCCGCGTGATCAAGCCGGGGATGGGCGCTTTGACACGGCCATCGCCGCGCCCGCGTGCCCCGGCCACCGCCTCCAGATCGTGGATCGTCAGGTCGTACTGCCCGCGCCCCGCCGCGATCCAGCCGAGATCCGGGTCGAAGACGATCTCGTAGGCGCGGTCGGCCACCAACAGCCATTCCAGTTGATTCAGCGGGCCGCGACTGTTGGGCACGCTCACCCGCAGCGTCTGCGCGCCCAACTGCACCTCAAACTCATCCGGGGCCACCTGCGCGACCTCAACGGCGTAGGTCTGCCCGGCAATCGTGATCTCCAGTTTGCTCATGGATTGCGCTCCTTTGCGCTTCGCGGGCCAACTACTGCGGCAGACGGCGGCTGTCGCGGTGCCAGCCGGTCTTCAGACGATCTGGGCTGGTGGGCTGCTGCACCTGATGACGGATCTCATAGAGCACAGCGGCGGCGACGGCCAGATCGCGGCTCTGCGTCTCATCGAGCGCCGCGTCGGGCAGCGGCCCATAGATAAAGTTGGTGGTGTAGGTCCCGTCGATGAAATTCGGCGCTTGCATGATCCGTTGCAGCAGCGCGACATTGGTGTTGGTGCCGATCAGCACCAGTTCGCGGAGCGCGCGTGTCAGCCGGCGCACCGCCCCCACCCGATCTGGTGCCCACACCGACAGCTTGCCGATCAGGCGGCTGTATTCGGGCGGCACCTGCACATCGCTGTAGACGTAGGTATCGGTGCGCACGCCGCTGCCGTGTGGCAGCCGGACGCGGCGCAGTTGGCCGGGGCTGGGCAGAAAGTGGTTGTCCGGGTCTTCGGCGTGGATGCGCGCCAGAATCGACGCGCCGCTCAAACGCACCTCGTCCTGGGTGAAGCCCAGCGGTTCGCCCGCCGCGATCTGAAGCTGCAACGCCACCAGATCCAGGCCGGTGCGCCACTCGGTCAGCACATGATCGATGGTGATGCGGGTTTTGACCTCGGAGAAGTAGAACGCGCCGTCGCCGTCGATCAAGAACTCGAACGAGCCGATGCCCTGGAAGCCGAAACGCCGCGCCAGATCCACCGCCGCCGCCCAGATCTGCGTGCGTTGGTCGTCATTGATCGACGGCGCGGGCGACTCGTCGATCAGCTTGCGGTTGCTGTAAATCAGCGAGCCTTCGCGCTCGCCCAGATGCACGACCGCCCCGTGCGCGTCGGCGGCGATCTGCACGCTGACCTGATTCGCCGGATCAATCGCCCGTTCCAGGTAGATATAGTCTTCGCCGTAGACGGCGGTGGCTTCGGCCTGCGCCCGGCTGACCGCCCGGTCGAGGTGGTCGGCGCTGCGCACGAGCCGTTCGCCCGCACCGCGCCCACCCTCGCACGACTTGATCACCAGCGGGTAGCCAAACGACTCGGCCTGCGCCCGCAGCTTTTCCAGATCGTTGGGGTCAAACGAGTCGTCGGTGTGGGTGACGGTCGGCAGCCCGGCGTCACGGGCGGCGCGCAGCATATCGAGCTTGCCGCCCATCGCCTGGATGATCGGCAGCGGCGTGCCGATAAACGTGATCCCGGCAGCGACGCACGCCTGAATGAACGCCTCACGTTCGGCCATGAAGCCGATGCCCGGATGGATGGCGTCCGCGCCGCGCTCCTGCGCGATCTGCACGATGGCCGCCGGGTCCATGAAGTCCGCCGCCGATTCTAACCGGATGGATTCGTCGGCGAGGCGCACATGGCGCGAACTCACGTCGCTGTCGGTGTACAGCGCCACCGACGCGATGCCCAATTCGCGGCACGTCTGAATGATCCGCACCGCGATCTCGCCGCGATTCGCCACTAGAATTTTCGAGAACATCGGTGATTCCTTTGTTGTGTGGATGGGGCTGACCGCACGGCCAGCCCCGCGTATCGTCGGCTCAGGCGGGTGAGATACCGTGCTTGCGTGGGACGTGGCGTTCGCGCTTGGAAAGCGTCAGTTCCAGCCCACGAATCAGGGTGCGGCGGGTATCGCGTGGCTCGATCACCTCGTCGATGAGGCCGCGTGACGCCGCCACATACGGGTTGTTGAACTTGCGCTCGTAATCCTCGACCAGTTCCTGACGGCGGGCGTTGGGGTCGTCGGCGCTCTTGAGTTCAGAGCGGAACAGAATGTTGACCGCGCCTTCCGCGCCCATCACCGCGATTTCGGCGTTGGGCCAGGCGTAGAGCAGGTCGCCGCGCAGCCCCTTGCTGCTCATCACGCAGTAGGCACCGCCGTAGCTCTTGCGCAAAATGACCATCAGTTTGGGGACGGTCGCCTCACTGTACGCATAGATCATGCGCGCGCCGTTGCGGATGATGCCGCCGTATTCCTGATCTTTGCCGGGCAGGAAGCCGGGCACATCTTGCAGCGTGATGATCGGCACGTTGTAGGCGTCGCAGATGCGGATGAAGTGCGCCGCTTTGATCGAGGCTTTGATGTCGATGCAGCCGGCCAGCACCATCGGCTGGTTGGCGACGATCCCCACGACCCAACCATTGAGCCGCGCAAAGCCGACGACCATGTTTTCGGCCCACAGTTGATGCACCTCGAAGAAGCGCCCGTCATCGACCAAACTCGTGATCACCTGGCGCACGTCGTAGGGTTTATACGGGTCGGTGGGCACCACCTGTTCGAGTTCGGGGTTACGGCGCGCTGGGTCATCGACCGGGCGCACATACGGCGGGTCTTCCTGGTTGTTCGACGGCAGGTAGCTGAGCAGCGCCCGCACTTTGGTCAGGCAGTCGCGGTCGTCGCCCGTCAGGAAATGGCAGACGCCGCTCTCCTGGCTGTGCATCTGCCCGCCGCCGAGTTCTTCCTGGCTGATGTCTTCCTGCATCACCGAGCGCACCACGTCCGGCCCGGTGATGAACATATAGCTGTTCTGCGTCATGAAGACGAAATCGGTGAGCGCGGGCGAATAGACCGCCCCACCCGCCGACGGCCCCATGATCACGGAGAGCTGCGGGATGACGCCGGAGGCTTCGCAGTTGGCATCGAAGATGCGCGCGTACCCGCCCAGGCTGTCGACGCCTTCCTGAATGCGCGCACCGCCGGAGTCGTTGAGGGCGATGAACGGGCAGCCATACTGCAAGCTCATCCGCATCACCTTGACGATCTTGTTGGCGTGCATCTCGCCCAGCGAACCGCCCATCACCGAAGCATCCTGCGACGCCACGCCGACATGCCGCCCATTGATCAGGCCGAAGCCGGTGACCACACCGTCGCCGTAGCGTGAGGCTTTGCCGCCTAGATACGCCTCGGCGCGCGGCAGCACCAGCGAGTCGATCTCGTCGAAGGTGCCGGGATCAAACAGAATGTCGATGCGTTCGCGGGCCGTCAAACGGCCTTTGGCGTGCTGCTTGTCGGCGTCTTTCGCCGTCCCCTCAGCGATACCGCGCCGTTCGCGCAGGTCGTCGAGGTAGAAGTCCATGTCTTTCGTCTTGATCGTAATCGTCATGACGATCACCCCCTAAAGGAATCCTGGTCGTCCATCAACAGCGCTGGCAGATCCGCCAGGCGGTAGACAGACGGAGTCAAGTCAAAATTTGGCGCATCTGCTGCTGCGACCAGCGCCAGCACCGCCGGATGCGGGCTGATCAAGCCGCGCCACCACCCCCGCAGATCCGGCACAGCATCACCCAGATAGCGCGGGTCGCAGGTCACCGCGAACGGCGTCCACACGGTCGGCAGCGCGTCAAACGGCGCGATGTGGCAAGCGACAGCGCGGGTATCGACGGTGAGGCCGTAGCGCAGCGCCTTGAGCGCCGCTTCCTTCGCGCTCCAGATGATCGTGCGGTGCGCGGCGTGCATTGACGGCGGTGCAGCCGCGACCAGCGCTTGTTCGGCGGCGGTGAAATAATCGGCCACAAACCGATCCGAGCGCGGCGCGACCCGTTCGATGTCCGCGCCCAGCAGCCGATCCGCACGCACCGCCGCGCCGAACGCCACGCCGTCTGCGTGGCTGTATGATAGGCTGATGGCGTGTTCGCAGCCCGCCAGATACGGCGATCCGTCTGGGCGCTTGGCGATGATGAGGGTATCGAGTGGGGCACCCGGCGCGATCAGCGTTTGGGCGAGTCGTTTAGCCGTCCAGCGCCCCAGCAGCCAATCGCGGCGGCGCTTAGCCGTCTTGATCGCGGCGCAGCGGGCGGCCTCCGCCGCGTTAAGCAGGCCCGCCGGAACGATCCCCCGCGCGAGATCCGGGTGCGCGTCGTCTGTCTGGATGAGCCATTGAATTGTGCTGTGAACGGTGCTGCGCGTCGGGTTGGTCATGGCTGGGCGCTCGTGCGGCGGTATGCCGTCGGGTCGGGCGGCAAGGCGATCTCGTAGGATCGCCCCACCACCCGGTACAGTTTGCGTCGCTACAGGCTCACCTGGCCGGGGAGCGCGACGGTACGGTAGCCGGTCATCGTCACGAAGACGCGGCCCTCGCTATCGACGACCTGGGCATCGAAGCTCTCGCCGTCATTGACACTCGTGATCACAGCGTACAGGCGTTGGCCCGCCGCATCTTCTGGCTGACGGTAGGCCGTCACCGAGCCAATCGCCAGCGGCAGCGCCATACGGCCCTTCGTGCGCATCTCCCAGATGCCCGCCGTCTGGAAGCACAGTTCGATGAGGCGCGGGGCCAGCAGCGACGCGACATCTTCTGGGTCGCTGTTGGCGGGCAGGTGCTCGGCCATCAAGCCGACGGCGTGGGCACCGTTGACCTCGGCGCGTTCCAGCACCTGATAGGCCGGGCCATGGAAGTACAGTTCGTAGATCTTATCCGCCGTGATGCTCAGTGATTCCGGCGCGGGTGCCGAGAAGTTCACCGTCGGCGCGGTCAGGGTCGGCCCTTCGGCTGCCGTCGGGATCAAGCGCACGTCGGCGACGAAGTGCGTCTTCTCTTGCGGGCCGCTCGGCAGCTCGCGGATCGACCGCAGCACCGTCTGCGCGATCAACTGGCCGTCGTCGGCGGGGCGGAGCGTCGCGCTCAGGTAGAGCGTCTGCGGCTCCATGCGGTAGAACTTGAACGGTGCCTGGAAGTCCTCATTTTCGACCGCCGCGACCGTGTAGCCCGGTGCCGCGATGCTGGCGATTTGGGCGAAGGCTTCGGTGCCCATCACGCCCGGCAGCAGCGGTGTGTCGTCCATCTGGTGGTCGTAGAGGAAGGCTTGCGCGTTCGGGTCGAGCGTCGTTTCGACTTGCAGGCCGCCGTAGAGCTTGGCCGCCGTGATCCGCTCGACCATCAGCAGGCGCGGCGTCGTGCCCACCTGCGGTTCCAGGGTGGCGTTGGCCTGCGTGAGGTCAAGGCCGCCGGTGGGGTCGAATTCTTCCGACATGATGCCCAGCCGCTGCGCCACCACGATCTCGCCGCGGAAGCCGCCGGCCACCAATTCGCGGCGCACCGTCGGGATGCCGCTTTCCGGCGGCAGCATGTCGATGCCTGCCATCTCCATGATCTTGGGGATGGAGCCGCGTGTCGCCATGCCGATGCCGCCCCAGGCCGTCCAGTCGATGGCGATGGCGCGGGTTTCGGGCCGCCAGCGGCGCATACTGCTGCTGATCTTGCAGAGCAGGTCGTTGGCCGCGCTGTAATCGGTTTGGCCGCTGTTGCCGAAGCGCCCGGCCACCGAACTAAACGCGACTGTCGCGCCGATGGGCATGTCTTTGGCGGCGCGCAGCAGGCTGAAGAAACCGTCGGCCTTCACATCGAAGACGAGGTTGAACTGCGCCGCGTCCTTATCCGGCAGCGTGCGGCTGATCTCCAGGCCGCCCGCGTGGACGAGCGCGTCGATGCGCCCGTGATTGGCGCGGATTTCGTCGACGACGGCGGTCACTGCCGCGCCATCGATGAGGTTGACGCTGCGATAGTGGGCCGTGCCGCCCGCCGCTTCGACGGTTTCGATAGCACGTAGGGCCGCTTCGGCACGCTCGACGCCCGACATCATCCGGTCGATCATCGCGGGCTTGAAGCGTTCGCCTGCGGCTTCGGCTTCGGCGCGCCCTTCGGCGATCAACTGCTGCTTGAGCGCCTCTTGATCCGTGCGGAACAGCCGGATCTTGTCGCTGTCGCGGTCGGGGGCCGGCACCAGATCCAGCAGGTAGAAGATGCCGCCGCTGGCCTGCGCCAGATCCGCGACGATGGCGCTGGTGATGCCGCCTGCCGCGCCCGTCACGACGAACACCGTCTCATTGTTGAGCGTCAGGCCCGGCTGGCCGTCGGCGGCGGGCTGTTCGACCAGCGTCACGGTGATGCGCTCGTCGTCGGTGCGGTAGCCCACCTCGACGATGCCGGGGTCGGTCAGCGTCTCGTTGATCAGCGCTTCGGCGGGCGGGACGGTCTTACGGGTCGGCTCGAAATCGACCGCCTTGACGAGCACGTCGCCGTGCTCACGCTTGTAGGCTTTGGTGAAGCCGGTCACCGCGCCGCCCAGCGGAGCAGTCGCGCCCGCCGCGTCGTAGCCGTGCAGCCCACCCAGCCGCGTGGCGCTGACGAGGAAGTTGTTCGGCCCGCTGACGCTGTCGTACAGCGCGCGCATGGTCGTGTACAGGTTCTTGACGCGCTGGCGGTTGAGTTCGCGGAAGGTTCCCAGGTCCATGTCTTCGAGGTTCGGCTCGACATCGAGCGCGGGCAGCCAGTAGACGCCCTGGATCGGCCCTTCGCTCAGCCAGCCTTCGATCTTGGCGGCGAGCGCATCGGTGGCGGGCGCTTCCTCGATGATCAGGCAGGTGACGCCGCGCTTTTCCAGCCGGTTGATCAGCGCGGTGCCGACGCCGCCCTGGTCGAGCATGACGACGACGCGGCTGCGCTCGTCGAGCGTGATGCCCGTCGGTTTGCACAGTTCGAGCGCCGGGCGCAGCGCTGGCATGGGCAC
>JAADYY010000469.1 GCA_010092805.1 Chloroflexota bacterium
GAGGCGTTATCCCATGACATGGGTAACGTCCGTCTTTCTGTGGATTTGCACCTCAAATTGAGCAAATTTAAGGAGTTTTTCGGATGAAGTTCTTTGCGAGCAAGATCGTTCTGATCTGCGCACTCGTCGCGCTCCTGGTGGCCCCGCTGATGGTGACCGCTCAGGATAATGTTGAGCTGGTGCTGTGGCACGCCCGCCAGGATGCCGAAGGGGATGCGCTGTTGGCGCTGATCGACGCGTTCGAGGCGGCCAACCCCAACATCACTGTTGAGCAGGTCTTCAACCCCAGCGGTACCATCCAGGACAGCTTCCGCGCTGCGGTGGGTTCTGGCGAAGGCCCGGATATGATCATCTGGGCGAATGACAGCGCTGGCGAATGGGCGACCGCCAACCTGATCCTGAACATCGACGACATGATCGACGACGAACTGCGCGCGCAGGCCACCGAGTCGGCGTGGGGTACCGCGACTTTCGAAGGTGCGGTGTGGGGTATTCCGTTTAGCGCCAAGACCCTGACGCTCTTCTACAACCGCGCGCTGGTGCCGGATGCACCGGAGACCTGGGACGATGTGCTGGAAATTTCGGAAGAACTGGCGCTGGACGGCCTGACCGGTCTGGCTTTCCAGGATGGCTTCTTCCACAGTGCAGGCTTCCTGTACTCGCTGGGCGGTAACCTGCTGGACGAAGATGGCAACGCCGATTTCGCGCCGGACACCGAAGGCCGCGCCGCGTTTGAAGCCTACCTGCAATTCCACCAGGACATGTATAACCTCGGCCAGGATCCCGATAGCGGTGTGATCATCGATGGTTCGTCGCCGCTGCCTGGTTTCCAGACTGGCGAGGTGGCGATGGTTTATGATGGCATCTGGAACCTGGCGCAGTTCGAGAGCGACCTGGGTGATGACCTGGGTGTCGCGCTGATGCCTGCGCTCGACAACGATGAAGTTCCGGCGCTGTTCGCGCAGACCGACGTGCTGTACGCCAGCGCCAACGTTGCCGATGACGAAGCCAAGCAGGATGCGTTCCTGGCGTTCTCGCGCTTCATGACCAGCGAAGTGGGCCAGCAGATCAACGCGGCTGAAGGCGGTCTGCTGCCGGTGAACCCGAATGTCACCGTCGATAGCGAGAATCTCCAGGTCTTCGCGGAACAGTTCGCGCTGGGTACACCGTTCCCGAACCGCGCTGAGTTGAGCCGCTTCTGGGGGCCGATGGACGATGCCATCGACGCGGTTGGTCTGGGTGGTTTGACCCCAGCGGAAGCGGCTGAAGAAGCCTACGACCTGATCCAGTCGGGCATTGACGAACTGCGCGGCGACGCCTAAAGCGCCATCCATCTAGCGCTTCATTCACAGGGCGAGGTCGGCAAGCTGCGACCTTGCCCTGTTTTTCTAAATTGTAGGGTTAGCGTTTAGCGAGAAGCACAGCATGGCAACCATAACCCAGACGCCCACCAGGCTGCCGGGCGATCAACTTTCGACCTGGGAGAGTTTTCGGCAGGGGGTGCGGGCAAGCGGCATCCCCTGGTTGTTTATTCTGCCGTCGCTGGTGGTGATGCTCATCATCACGTTTGTGCCCCAGGCGTACCAAATCTGGATTTCATTCACAGACTTCACGACGGAAAATCTCGGCGGGCTGGCACCGTCATTTATCGGCCTTGACAATTACAGAGATGTTTTTGAAGGTCTGAACGTCCCAAACTATAACTTTTTCCCGCTGCTTGGCTTCAATATTACCTGGACGTTCGTGAATGTGACCTTCCATGTGGTGTTGGGCGTCGCGGTTGCGCTGGCGCTGAATGCCCAATATGTGCTGGGGCGGCGCATCTACCGCGTGGTTTTTGTGCTGCCCTGGGCGCTGCCCGCTTACGTGACCGGCTTGATCTGGAACAATATGTGGCAGCAAAACGGCGGCGGGATCAATCTGCTGCTGGAAAGCGCCAATGAGAACCTGGGCACAGCCTTCACAACCAATATCAACTGGCTGGGCAACACGATCCCGCCGCTTGATTTGCGCGGCATCATCCCACTCTTGATCGTCTTGGCGTGCGGCGCTGGCGCGTTTTTCATCGGGCGCAACTTGCAGCGTCAGGGGCTGCGTGACGAGGACACGGGGCGCTTGTCGGTGTCACGGTCGGTCTTTGGGCTGGGGCTGCTGATCATTTTGGGTGCGGCGGCGGTCTTTACGCTGCTGGACATCTTTGGTGGCAGCCAGGCGAGCAACGTCGTTATCCAACTCTTTGACCGCGCGGGTGCGCCAACCCTGGCGTTCTACGCTGTGCTGGTCGCCAATATCTGGCTGGGTTGGCCGTTTATGATGGTCGTGGCGACCGGCGCACTGCAAAGCATCCCGCCTGATCTGTACGAAGCGGCGGATGTGGATGGCGCGACGCGCTGGCAGCAGTTCCTCAACATCACCATCCCGATGATCCGCCCGGCGATGGTGCCCGCGATCATGCTGGGGACGGTGTGGACGTTCAACCAGTTCAACGTGATCTTTTTCATCACATCAGGCGGGCCGCGCGGCCAAACCGACATTCTCGTCACGCAAGCCTACAAGCTGATCCAGCAGGAGCAGTTGTACGGCGCGGCGGCGGCCTTCACGATTGTCGTGTTTTTCATCCTGTTGGTCATCACCCTGATCCAGAACCGGGTGACGAGTGCTACAAAGGCGTATGATGAGGCTTGATTCGACTGCTCAAGGGACTGCACAAGGCATGGAGCGCGCTGCACCTCGGGCAGGTGCAGCACCACAAGAACTCACGCGCCTGGAGCGGCTGTTCTCGCGGCGTAATCGTGGGTTGATCATGCGTCAGGTGCTAATCCAGCTATTCTTGCTGCTGGTGCTGGCGATCGTGGTTTTCCCCGTGTTGTGGATCATTTCGATGGCGGTTGATCCGCGCGGTATCGCGCGCCCCACCGACCTGAACTTGTTCCCGGCGGACGCCAACTTAGATGCCTTCAATGAGCTGCTCACTCAGCCGTTTTCCAACGTGCTGCCGATGTACTTTGGCGAACTGCTGATGAACAGTCTGTTCATTGCGCTGGGCACCTCGCTGTTCACCGTGACGCTGGGATCGTCGGCGGCGTATGCGTTCTCGCGCTTCAAATTCATCGGTCGCCAAGCCGGGATGCTCGGCTTCATCATTTTGCTGATGCTGCCGACAACCGGCGTCGTGATCCCGTTATTTGTGTTGTTCACCTCCGTTCAGGTGAATACCGTCATCGCGGCAGGGATTCCCGCGCTGTTCACCGGGATCATGGTCGCTGCGGTCATCTACCTGATCTTCAATATTGTCCGAAGCTTTGGCAAACCCAGCCACGACCGCATGATCAATCCGTCGCCGTTGGCGCTGGCGATTGGTACCGCAGTTCTGGCATTGATTGCACTTGTGATCACTGTGGTGTTTCTGGTGGTGCGCACGCCGACGTACAACGCTGTGGTCGAAGCACCGATTCGGGAGCTTCAGGTGAATTTGCGTGAAGCGCAAGAAGAATTCACACAGCTCGAGGGCAGTGTGGCGCAGCGCGAACGCACTGCCGAACGCAGCGAAGCGCGTGCGGTGGCTGCCGCAGAATTGTCTGAGGAATTCAGCACGTTCCAGGCCGAGGTTGAAGATCTGGGCGCTGATGCCCTGGAGACACGTTTGACTCAAGCGATCTCGGCGCGCGACGGTCTGTTTGAAGACTCTGAGGACGACGATTATTTGCAGGCGCTGTTGGCTGCGCAGACCGCTTTAGAAACTGACGGCTTGGCCGAGGCGCGGATCGCGCTGACGGAATCAGCGGCAGAATTGGCTGATGACGCCGTCAGCCGTCAGGAGAGCGCCGAACGTGCGCGCGGCAACGCCGAAGAAGCGGCGGTCAATTTGATCGCGGCGGAGGCGGCGCTCGCGGAGGCGCAAACCGCTTTCGACCAAGACGCCAGCGCGATCAGCGGCGCGCGTGATAGTGCGCTGTTGGGCCTGCTGCCCGTGATGCTGCTGGCCTGGGGCGGCGCGGTGGGTGGCGCGGTGGTTGTATGGCTGATTGTGCGGCTGTTGCGCGAGCGCGTGGAACCTGCCATGCTGATCAACATCATGGCGATAGCGCTGATCACCGCCGTGATTATCGGCGTGATGAGCACAACGCTGCCGGTGCGCCTGGGCGACGCCGACCCCGGCGATACCCAAACGCTGCGCACGACGCTGCTGGGGCTGGCGCTGGCGTTCGCGTCAGGGGCGCTGCCGTTCGCCATCTGGAACTTGAAGGGCTACTTCGACACCATCCCGAAGGAACTCGAAGAAGCTGCACTCATCGATGGCGCGGGGCTGCTGGGGACGTTTGTGCGCGTGATGATGCCGCTGGCGCTCCCGGCATTCGCCATCGTGATTCTGTTCAGCTTTATGCAGGGCTGGACGGAGTTTATCCTTTCGTGGATCTTCCTGACGGGTGAGCTTGATAACTACACCCTGGCGATGGCATTGGCAACCCTCGTGAATGGTGGCAACGCAGCACCACCCGATATGCAGAAGTTTGCCGCGATGTCGATCCTCATCTCGATCCCGATTCTGGTGCTGTTCTTCGGCTTCCAGCGCTGGATCGTCGGTGGTCTGGCGATTGGCGGCGTGAAAGGCTAGGCGGGCCTTCGGTTCCACCGCGAAAGCGAATATTGCGTAACCCCTACCGGGGCTTGATCATTCGCTGATCCGGCCCCGGTGTATACTGGCAGTGAAGCCAAGTCACGCTGTGGATGTTTGACGATGATCAAGCCGAATTTTGTGTTACCCACCCAGAAAAGCGCGCTCGAAACCACACTGAAAAGCGCCGCGCAAGCGCCGCGTGTGCGGAGTGCGCGTTTCACCGGCCTGGCGCGCGCGCCGCAGCGCCCGCCCTGGCGCAAACGGTCACTGATTCAGCGGCATGATCGCCGCGCCGCGCTGGGGACATTGGCGCACAAAGCGACTATGCCGCGCTCGCTGCGCAGCGCTCCACGCGGGCGCTTGATCCCCGGCGCTGCGCCGTTGATGCGGTTGGCGTCGTCTAAACTGCCCATCGGCACAGGCGTCTTACTGGGCCGCGATGGCTTTCCAGGCGCGCCGCGCTGAAGCGTCGATCAGCGGTTGACATCCAACGATAGCAAATCCTCAATCACCGGGTTGCCGAGCAGCTCACAGGTGGCGGGGACGGTGGCATCGCGCACCGCAGGGAGGATCGCCGTCGGGTTGAAGTGGTTGTACACAACCCGCGCGATCTCTTCCATGATCGGGAAC
>JAADYY010000470.1 GCA_010092805.1 Chloroflexota bacterium
GGCGGATGCTGACGCTCCGGCGGATGCTGATGCGGCGGCGGCGGATGACAAGGACGAGGAGCCGAAGAAGAATGCCTGAGATTCATCTGTATGACGTAATTCGGCGGCCCATCGTCACCGAAAAATCGAACATCATGACCGACGAACTCAACCAGTACGTGTTTGAGGTTGACCCCGGCGCGAACAAGATCCAGATCCGCGAAGCGATTGAGATCATTTTTGGCAAGCGCGTGAAGAAGGTCAACACGATGGTCATGCCCGCCAAGCGTGGGATGCGGGGGCGCAGGGCTTACATGCGCTCGAAGCAGTGGAAGAAGGCGATTGTCACGCTCGAACCGGGCGAGGAAATCGAACTGTTCAACGTCTAGCCGTCAGCGCGACGAAGTAGAGGCGAAGGATCGATGCCGGTAAAAGTCTACAAGCCCACCTCGGCAGGCCGCCGAGACATGACAGGGCATTCATTTGAGGAGATCACCCGGTCACGCCCGGAACGCTCGCTGACAGAGGCGCTGCGGAAACGGGGTGGCCGCAACAACATGGGGCGGGTCACGGTGCGGCATCGTGGCGGCGGGCACAAACGTCGCTACCGCATCATCGATTTCAAGCGGGATAAATTCGACTGCGCGGCGACCGTCGTGTCCATCGAATATGATCCGAATCGTTCGGCGCGCATCGCGCTGCTGGAATACGACGACGGCGAGAAGCGCTACATCATTGCGCCGTTGGGCGTGAAAGTCGGCGACCGGATTGGCAACGGCGAGTTCGCCGAACTGCGCCCCGGCAATGCGCTGGCGATCCGCGATATTCCGGTGGGTACGCAAATCCATAACATCGAGATGCTGCCGGGTCACGGCGGGCAGTTGGCGCGGTCGGCGGGTACGTCGGCGCAGTTGCTGGCGAAGGAAGGCGTCTACGCGCAGGTGCGCCTGCCCAGCGGCGAAGTGCGCATGGTGCATGAAGGTTGCATGGCGACACTCGGCCAGGTCGGCAACACCGATCACGGCAATATCAAGCTGGGCAAGGCGGGTCGCCGCCGCTGGATGGGCTGGCGTCCCGAAGTGCGCGGTACCGCGATGGATCCGGGCAGCCATCCGCACGGGGGTGGTGAAGGCCGCACGGGTGTTGGCATGAAAGCACCGAAGACGCCCTGGGGTAAACCGGCACTCGGTAAGCGGACGCGCGCGAATAAACGCACGGATGCGTTCATTGTGCGGCGGCGCGGCAAGGGCCGTTGAGTATTGCTCACAACCTATGTATTCGATGAGGTGATGAACTATGGGACGGTCGCTTAAGAAGGGGCCTTACATTAGCCCCAAGCTGCTGCGCAAAGTTGAAAAACTGAACGCCGACAATAACAAGAACACGATCATCCGCACCTGGAGCCGTGCCAGCACCATCTTCCCGCAGATGGTGGGGCACACGGTGGCGGTGCATGACGGACGCCGCCATGTGCCGATTCTGATCACAGAAAACATGGTGGGCCATAAGCTGGGCGAATTTGTGCCCACGCGCACGTATCGCGGCCATCTGGTCGAGAAGAAGAAGCGCTAAAGCAGACCCGCTAAGCGTTGGCAGCAAGTCGCTGGCGGTAGGAGTTTGGAGGTGGTTGTGATGGAAGTGCGTGCAAAGTGGTCACATATCGCCATCAGCCCGCAGAAGTTGCGTCTGGTTTGCGACCAGGTGCGCGGGATGGGGGCCGAGGAAGCGCTGGTGGCCCTGGAGTTTATGCCGCAAAAAGGCGCGCGGATCGTCCACAAGGTGGTGGCGTCGGCGCTGGCGAATGCGGAAAACAACTTTGACTTAGACCGGGACAGGATGGTGTTGGCGACGATTTATGCCGATGGCGGCCCAATGCTCAAACGCTACAAGGCCGGGGCGCGCGGGCGTTACAAGCCGCGCAAACGTCGCCTCTCACACCTGACTGTGATCCTGGAGGACCGAGAGGAAGAATAAGCAGGGTATGGGGCGCAAAATTCACCCGGTAGGGTTCCGTTTGAAAGTCACGCGCGACTGGGACGCGCGTTGGTACGCTGAAGGTGCGCGCTATCGCGATCTTCTGCAAGAGGATTTCGCCATCCGCCGTTTCATCGGCAAAGAGGGCGAAAAAGCCGGTATCTCGCGCGTCGAGATCGAACGTCAGTCCAGCCAGCTTCAGGTGACGATTCACACCGCCCGCCCCGGCATCTTGATCGGACGTAAGGGCGAGGCCGTCAAGCAGTTACGCACGGGGTTGGAGACGATGACGGGCAAGAAGGTGCGCGTCGAAGTCAACGAGATTGAGAAGCCCGACTGCGACGCTAAGCTGGTCGCTGAAAACATCGCCGGGCAGTTGGAGCGCCGTATCGGCCACAGCCGCGCGATCAAGCGGGCGATGACGCAGGCGATGCGGCAGGGCGCGCAGGGCATCAAAATTGAAGTGAGCGGTCGCCTGGGCGGTTCGGATATGGCCCGCCGTGAATGGCAGAGCGATGGCCGGGTGCCGCGCGGCACGCTACGCGCCGACATCGATTACTCACAAGCCGAAGCCCTGACCACCTACGGACGCATTGGCGTGAAGGTGTGGGTGTACAACGGCGAAGTGCTGCCCGAAGATTTGGACAGACGCCGCGCGACCAACAACGGCGGCGGCAGCGCCAACAACGAGTCGACCGAAGCCTTCGCCAATTAACGTGTGCGGAGCCTGCTCGGAAGCGCACAGGCGAGCGCTCACGAGCGCGCAGACACGAGAGCGCAAAGGAGCCAGTGATTATGTTAATGCCAAAGCGCGTGAAGTATCGCAAGCAAATGCGTGGCCGCCTGACCGGGAAAGCGTATCGCGGTTCGATGGTGACGTTTGGGGATTACGGCCTGCAAGCGCTGGAACCCGTGTGGATCACCAGCCGCCAGATCGAAGCGGCGCGCCGAACCATGACCCGTTACGTGCGCCGGCGCGGCAAAATTTGGATTCGGGTGTTCCCGGATAAACCCTACACGAAGAAGGCCGCCGAAACCCGCATGGGTAAAGGCAAGGGGTCGGTGGAATATTGGGTGGCAGTGGTGAAACCGGGGCGCATCTTGTTCGAGATGGGCGGCATCCCGGAGGAAGACGCCCGTGAAGCGCTGCGTCGTGCGGCGCACAAGCTGCCAGTGAAGACCAAGTTTGTCAAGCGCATGGATCCGATCTCCGGTTTGGAGGTGACCTGATGGACATCGACAGCATCCGCGGGCTGAGCGACGACGAACTCTACGACGAACTGGAAGATCAGAAAGAAGCCTACTTCAAGCTGCGGTTTCAGCGGGCCTTTGGCCAGTTGGAAGATCTCAACTCCCTGCGGATCTCGAAGCGCACCATCGCGCGCATCAAAACCGTGATCCGTGAGCGCGAGATTGCCGCGCAGCAGGTAGAGGTACAAGCAGAGGCGAACGATGCCGAATAATCGTAGACGGCTGGTGGGCCGTGTGGTGAGCAACAAGATGCAGAAGACGGTGGTCGTCGCCATCGAGCGCCGCAAGACGCATCCCATTTACAAGAAGGTCATCAAAAGCACCAAGAAAGTCATGGCGCACGACGAATCCGACTCGATCCCGATGGGCGCGATTGTGCGTGTGGTGGAAAGCAAACCACTGAGCAAGCACAAGCGTTGGGTGGTGGAAAGCGTCCTGGATTCGACCGAACGCATCACGTCGGTGGGTGCGCTGGCTGATGAGCAGGTCACGCAGCCAGAACCAGAAGCCGAAACCGTCGCCGGGGCGGCTGTTGGGGCGGCGGCTGGTGCCGCTGCCGTCGAAGCGACCAACGGATCGGCGGTGGACAGCGCGCCGGTGGTGGATGACATTGACGCCGCCGAAGACGATCTGGAGGCCGATGACATTGATGATCTCGACGATCTTGACGATGCAGATGATCTCGATGATGCGGGTGACGACGCAGACGACACCCCTGCCGAGACCGGAGGACGTGCGCGATGATCCAGACCGAATCACGGTTGAAAGTGGCCGATAACACCGGCGCGCAGGAAATCCTCGTGATCCGCGTGTTGGGCGGGTCGGTGGTGAAGTATGGCAGCATTGGCGATATTGTGGTGGCGACGGTCAAATCGGCCTCGCCGCAAGGCAACCTCAAAAAGAGTACGGTGGTGCGCGCGGTGATCGTGCGGGTGGCGAAGGAGTACCGCCGCAAGGATGGCTCGTACATCCGCTTTGATGACAACGCCGCCGTGATTCTCAACGACGATTTGCAGAACCCGCGCGGGACGCGCGTCTTTGGGCCGGTGGCGCGCGAGCTGCGCGACCGCGGCTTCCTGAAGATCGTGTCGCTCGCGCCGGAGACACTGTAACCAGCGAGCGGAGTGAGAACCATGCAGCGGATTAAATCGGGCGACCAAGTCGAAGTGATCGCCGGGAAAGACCTGGGCGAACGCGGCAAAGTCGTCAGCGTGATCAACAAGAAGGACCGGGTCGTGGTGGAAGGCGTCAACCGTCTAAAAAAGCACGAGCGCGCGCGGCAGGCCGGGAATCGGCAGGTGCCCGCGCAGATCGTCGAGTTCGACAGCCCCATCCACCTTTCGAATGTGATGCTGGTGTGCCCGTCGTGCGACGAACGGACACGTGTCGGCTTCCGCTACCTGGACGACGGCACCAAGACGCGCTTCTGCAAGAAGTGCGACTCGGATGTTGATTAAGGCGGTCGGTGATGGCAGTTACATACGATATTCAAACACGCTACCAGGAACAGGTGGTGCCGGCCCTGCTGAAAGAATTCAATTACGAAAACGTCATGCAGGTGCCGCGCATTCAGAA
>JAADYY010000471.1 GCA_010092805.1 Chloroflexota bacterium
CTCAGCGATGGGGGCAGCTTTTTGCCGCGCCGCGCGTCCCGCCAACTGATCAGCCCCAGAATCATGAGCGGGACGACGACGAATCGGGCTAGAAATCCAAAGTAGCGCATCGAGATCCTCAGTGTTGCTGTGGTGGTTGGCTAAAAACGACTCAAGTCGGTCAATCGGTCAATTGGTCAAATGGAACGCTGCGGCAGCGGCAGCAGGCCGAACAAACGCCGTCTTGAGAGATCGTGCAGGACAGCAGCGGCAGCGTTGCGCCCCGCCGCGCCCATGATCCCGCCGCCGGGATGGGTGCTGGCCCCGGTGAGGTACAGGCCCTGCACCGGCCCACGATAGGTGCTCATGTTCATGGCCGGGCGCAGCAAAAACATCTGATCGACGGACATTTCCAGGTGCATCACGTTGCCGCGATGCAGGCCGAGTTCGCGTTCTAGGAACAGCGGCGTCTCGACCAGCTTGCCGATGATCTTGTCGTCGGTCATGTTCGGCGCGTATTGGCGCAGCGTCGCCAGCATCGTCGTGGTGACCTGCTCCTCAAGATCCTCCCACGACTCGCCGGACGTGAGTTCATACGGGTAATACTGCCCCCACAGGAACATCACGTGCTTGCCCTCCGGCGCGAGCGATGGATCCGCCGCCGACCACGTCATCGAGATCAGCGCGGGTTCGCGCGAGGGCCGCCCCGCCAGATAATCCGCATAGGCGCGTTCGAGATACCCCAGATCCGGGCAGATGAACTGCATGGCGATGTGCTGATGTCCGTGATCTGCACCGTTGGCGGTCGCGGCGATGGGCAGGGCGGTGTAGTCGGGGAGTTCTTCGACGGCGAAGCGCACGACCATCCCGAAGCCGTTGCCGATGCGCGCCCGGTCGATCAGGTCACGGTGCTTGGGCGGCGCGGCCTCGCCGAGCATCTGCATCGTTGTGCGGATGTGCGCGCCGCTGATCACGGCTTTCCCGGCGGTGATACGTTGGCCGTCGGCAGTCTCGGCCCCGATCACACGCGGGCCAGCGGCGCGCTGCTCGGTCATCAGCCGCTTGATCGGCGTGCCAGTGATGATCTGCCCGCCGTGCGCCTCGATCATGCGCGCGAGCGCCTGTGTCAGCATCCCAGAGCCGCCGCGCGGGCGCTTCATCCCGCTGACGTGATACATCGGGTGCCACAATGCGAACGGCGCGGAGAACGGCTCCGTCGGTGGGGGGCCGGACTGCGCCGCCATCCACCCGATGAGGGCGGGGAGCTGCGGCCCGGCGAACGACTGCCGCAAAATCTGCCCGTAGCCGCGAATCAGTTGGTTGAGTTCGTCGAGCGCCGACGGACGCAGCCCGCGATTGAACGCCAGGTAACGCGCCAGGTTGAGCGGCGTCGGTGCGTTGAGGAACGCGCCGACCATCCCCTCAGACATGGGCAGCCAGCGCGCGATGTATTGGCGGTAGTTTTCGGCGTCTTCGGGCGAAAATTTGGCGATGTTTTCGCAGGTGCGCTCGACATCGCGCCACACCGTCACCGACGTGTCATCCGGGTAGGGCATGAAGAACAGCGGGTCAAGGTCGATGTAGTCGAGGCCGTAATCGGCCAAGCGCAGATCCTGCACAATCGGCGTGTGGTTGATCAGAATGTGCGCCGACCCGCCGAGATCGAAGTGAAAGCCGGGGACGTGCTCTTCGGTGACGACCGCGCCCCCGACTTTGGGCCGTCGCTCGACGACGGTCACACGGTAGCCCGCCTGGGCTAGGTATCCGGCGCAGACGAGCGCGTTATGCCCCGCACCGACGACAAGAATATCGCAATCAGCCATTCGTGTTTAGCTCGTGATCCGGCACTAATTCGCTGAAGAACGCCGCCCAATCAGTGACCCGGGGCGTATCGTCGTTGTTGATGACTTCAAAGGTGGCGTTGTATGTTGTGGGAATATCCAACACACGCAAGCAGATCTCCGCAACATCGCTGCGGGTGATCAGCCCGGTGCGCATGGCGTCTCCCTGCCCCAGGCGCAACCCCTTGCACGCGCCGGGATCATCGGTGAGGCCACCGGGCCGCACAATCGTGTAGTTGAGGCCGCTCTCGCGCAGCACATTCTCGCCCTTGAGCTTCCAATCGAGCACGCGCCCGAACTCGTTGAGCGGGTGATTCGGGTCGGTGACGCGCATCGTCGAGACCAGCACGAAGCGCTCGACCCCAGCCTTGACGGACGCCGTCACCAGGTTGCAGACGCCCTCGTAATCGACGTGCTGCGGGTCGTCATCGCCGACAGCCTGCCGCGTGCCCGTCGCACAGATCACCATACGGACATTCTCCAGCGCAACCGGGAGGGTGTCCGTTTGCCGCGTATCGCCTACCACCAGATCTGGTTCCGGGCCGAACAGCCGCCGCCCCCGCTGCATGTCGCGCACAAATGCCCGCAGCGGACGCTTCGCTGCACGCATCTGCGCCACAAGATTCTGACCTACACCTCCGGTTGCTCCGGCGATCAAAATCGGATGTTCCATCAGCTTCCACCTAGCGCTATTGAACTCTGATAAGAGTCGTCAAAGACTCACCCTCATTATACACCCCATGCACCTTGAACAGCCCCGCGAGTCGTGTGCCATCACGCCAAGGCCGCGCTGATCTCATCGAGCTGTGCAACCTCGTCAGCCGTCAGCCGCCAGCCGACCGCACCCGCGTTGTGTTCGGCTTGTTTGGCGTTCTTCGCACCAGGGATCGGCAGCGTGCCTTTGCAGATCGTCCAGTTGAGCGCGACCTGCGCCGGACTCTTGTCGCCATGCGCCGCGCCGATCTCGGTGAGCGCGCTGATCAGTGGCGGGAGTTTCGGCAGCAGTTGGCGATAGCGTGCGCCACGCGGCCCCGGGGGTGGATTCTCGGCGGTGTATTTGCCTGTCAGCAGGCCCATGCCCAGCGGGCTGTACGCGATGATCGTCACGCCTAGTTCGCGCGCCGCGTCGAGGGTGCCATCGCGCTCAATCGAACGCTCCAGCAGCGAATATTCGACTTGGTTGGTCGCCAGGGCGTGACCGCGCCGCGCCAGCACATAGTGCGCGCGAATCGTCCGTTCGCGGTTGTAATTCGAGACACCGACCGCCCGCGTCAGGCCGAGGTCGAGCGCATCCGCCAGCGCCGCCGCCCACACCTCCTCCGGGATCGGCGGCAGCGGCACGGGGAAATGCACCTGATACAACGCGACCTGTTCAGCGCCCAACCGCTCCAGGCTGCCGCGCAACGCCGCGATCAATTGTGGGCCGCTGAAGCGCCAGGGCAGCGGCGCGAATTTCGTGGCGATGAGTGGTTGGGGGCCGTCGCCGCTGGCACGCTCACGGATGAACTGCCCCAACAGCCGCTCGGATTGACCGAACCCGTAGACCTCCGCCGTATCGAACAGCGCGATCCCGGCGGCCAGCGTTGCGTCGAAGGCGGCGCGCACATCATCGGTCGCGTAATCGCCGCCGAAGCCCCACATCAGCCGGTCGCCCCAGGCCCAGGTGCCAATGCCCAATTCAACAGCGCCGTTCAGCCAGGGGGCCGACGACGCTTGGGTTTGAAAATTTGCCATGCGCATCCAGTATATTACAGCCGTGTCCAATGATGATCACAATTGTAACAGATGTTGTTGGCGAATCAGGCACTCACCCTAAATCCCGCTCCCAACCGCCGCTTTGCGGCTAGGCGAGGGACTTCAAAAGCAGTTTTCTCCCCTGCTCCCGAACGCTGACGCTGGGAGCAG
>JAADYY010000472.1 GCA_010092805.1 Chloroflexota bacterium
GAGCGCCGCGTGCAGCAGCGGCGCTCAGTTCTTCGTCGATGGCTGCGGTGAGGCTGGGCAGGTCGGGCAGCACCGGGATGCCGTTGACGGTCACAAACGGCGTTTCGGTGAAGTTGATCTCCAAGCTGGACTCGCTCTGGGCGGATTCCAGCGTGAGATCGGGGCGGTTGCTCAGCAGGCACTGATTCCAGCTCACCGAATTGAGGCCCAGCACGTCAACGCCGCTGAGCAGGCGTTCGCCGTCGAAAGCCGCAGCGCCGAATTCTCGCTGCCAGCCAAACAGCAGGTCTTGAAACCCCCAGAACTCGTTCTGGTCCGAAGCGCAAATGGCGGCGCGGGCGGCCCCTTCTGCGCCGGGGATCGCGGTTTCGGTGAAGAGGGGCACCATCGTCAGCCGGACTTCGCCTGCTGCGACGCGCGGCAGCAGTGCCGGGTAAACCGTCTCGTGAAAGGCCGCCGACGCTGGGTCGCCGAAGCGCATGTACAGCCGCACACCAACCGCCGCCTCTGGAAAGCCCAGAAACGGAAACCCCGGCGCGATCTGCGCCTGAAACAGGTCAGTGTAGCGATCTTCGACGGGGGTGGGGGTGCCCTCTGCCTGGTCTTGCGCCCCAACCCCCGTTGGCATGATCAACAGGCCGCCCATCAAACCGATCAGCGCCAGCCAACGGAAAATTGACATTCAGCAGTGCTCCATTTTGCTCAGCCATTTGCTTTGTTCACATTTGCTTTGTTCAATTGAGTGCGGTTCGGCGAGGGATCGCGACGCTACTCAACTGTGATCTTACCCGGATCATAGGCGTCTGCCAATCCGACGATCACCCTACGCGGCGCAGCGCGCACGATTTTCCGCCGCAATCTCAGCGAATCGCATCAGATCGGTGCAGCGCGGTGTGCTATAATCGCGGCTTATGGAAAATTTATCCCTTGAAACCGTCGCAAGTAATTTCCCAACCACCGATTTCATCGGGTTCGGCTGCGCGTTGGCGGTGCTCGGCGCATTTGTGGGGCTGCCCTGGTTCGTCATTGAAGGGGAGACCTTCACCGGGGCCGTGCTCGTCACCACCGCGACCCCGCCGCTCAGCCTCGATTTCCGGCTGCTGAGCTTGATCCCGGTCGCGGGGATCATCGGCGTGCTGACCGGGTTCTGGGCGCTGCTCGATCCGTTCGGGCGCGGCCCCGCCTCCCGCTTGATGGTCGTTGGCAGCGTCATCGGCTTGAGCTATTTCGTCATCTTCGCCTTCGACCCGCTGCTGGCGACCAACGAGACGACCATCGCGTGGGGCGCGGGCTTCTGGACGGCGCTGCCCGCTCTGATCTTCATGGTGGTGCAGGTTTTCCGCGTGCGCACTTTCGCTGAGCCGCTGACGATCTTCGACGCGCAGCAAAGTGTGGGCCTGCGGTTTGTGCTGCCCGCCGTTTACTGGCTGGTGGCGTTTACGCTGCTGCCACTGGTCATCACGCTGATCCTCAGCTTCACCGATTTGCAGCACACAGGCGAACCGGCGACCTGGGTCGGCTTTGACAATTACAGCCGCTTCTTCACGGACGCGCGGGCGGGCGTCGCGTTGGCGACCTCGGTCTTCCTGACGCTTTACAGCGTGGCGCTGACGCTGGTGCTGGGCGTGGGGATCGCGTGGCTGTTCGACCGCGATTTGCCGGGGCTGGGGGCGCTGCGGGCGGTGGTGACGCTGCCGCTGTTTGCCGCGCCGGTCGCGCTCGGTTATCTGGGGGTGATCTTCTTCGATCAGACGAATGGCATCTTCAACACGATTCTGATGCAAACAACAGGCACCATTGTGGCCTGGGCGACGGAGCCATTGGGCGCGCGCCTGTCTGTGCTGATCGTCGATGTGTGGCGCTGGACGCCGCTGGTTTTTTTGGTGGTGCTGAACGCGATGCGCGTGATCCCCACCGAGTTGATCGAAGCGGCGCGCCTGGAAACCAAATCCGAATGGACGCGCTTCCGCTTGCTGACGCTGCCGCTGATCAGCCCCGCGCTGCTGACCGTCGCGCTGCTGCGCTTCGTCGAGACGCTGCGGATCTTCGCTGTGCCGTTCGCGCTCACGGGCGGCGGCCCCAACGGCACCTCACAGACGCTGGCATATTACGCCTATGCATCAGGGGTGCGCGGTGGCGATTTGGGGTACGGCTCGGCGCTGAGCTGGCTGCTGCTGCTGCTGGCAGTCGTCGTGCTGGCGTTCTTCTTCTTGTTCCTGCGCGGTCGCTTCCGGCCCACCACCTAGACACGACCCAAGGCTGATCTGCGCACGCTGGTCAAGATGGCTGCATAGCGCGCACTATGCGCCCCCTGCGCGATCATAAGGAAAAATGATGAAGGAAAAATGAAGGAAAACACCTTGTCTGCTGAACCGCAACCCAACATCATCTCCCAACTGCGCATGATCCGGTGGCAGCGTGTGCTCCTGTGGATCGCTATCGGTGGGGTGATGTTCGTGGCGCTCTACCCGGTGGTGTGGGCGCTGATCACGTCATTCAAGCGTGCGGACGACGCGCTTCAGGCGACGGTCATCCCGTTTTTGCAATTCCAGCCAACGCTCGATAACTGGTCGCTCGCGCTGACGCGCAATGAGGGCCGGGCGCTGGTCGCCTTCAGCAGCAGCCTCGTGATCGCGCTGGGGGCGGCGCTGGTTGCGCTGCTGCTGGGGACGTTGGCCGGGTATGGTCTGGCGCGTTATCGTTACGGCATTGGCAACCGCACTGTGATCGCATGGCTGTTGGCGCAGCGGCTGCTGCCGCCGGTTGCGACGATCATCCCCGTCCTGTTGATCTTCGAGCCGCTGCGCCTGACCGACAGCTACATCGGGCTGATCGCGGTCAACACGACGTTTGTGCTGCCGTTCGCGGTGCTCATCATGCGCGACTGCTTCGCGGAACTGCCGCCCGAACTGCGCGAGCAAGCGTTGGTGGACGGTGCCAACGATTATCAAGCCTTCCGGCGGATTGCACTGCCGTTGGCGCGCCCGGCGTTGGCCGCCGCTGCCGTGATCTGCTTTGCCTTCGCCTGGAACGAATTCATGTTTGCCAGTGTGCTCGCTGGCCCCAACACACGCACATTCCCGCTGCTGGTTTCGAGCGGCTCTGCCGCACGGGAGTCGGCGTATGGGTTCGTCGCAGCCCGCGCCTTGATGGCGGTGGCGCTGCCGGTTGTGGCGTCGCTGTTGGTGCAGCGTTTCATCGTGCGCGGCCTGACATTCGGCGTAGTGCGTGCGTGACAGATGTCATGTTGTTAGCCGATTTTGGCTATCCTTAGTTGGATCCTCACGCGGCGCTCAGGTAGCGCGAGTACCGTTTGCGGCATGAGTCGCATCCATCCAGACGGAGCCAAGACGGAACTCGCCCATGCACATTCACGCCATTAGCACCGGTCACCTTCAAATCAAACGTAGCCATCGCCTGGGGCAGGGGGATACCCGCGCACAGCGGCTCGCCAACTGCTTCCTTGACCCGCACTACACCGAACCGCTGCCCGTCCATGCCTGGGTGATCGAACACCCGGAGGGTGTGATCCTCATCGATACCGGCGAGACGGCCCGCGTCCTTGACCCGGAGTACTTCCCGGCGGGCGAGCGCTTCTTCTGGTCGCGGTTCTTCCGGTTTCACATCACACCAGACGACGAGATCGGGCCGCAGCTCAAGCGGCTGGGCATCACGCCGGATGATGTGCGCTGGGTGATCTGCACACACCTGCACCTCGATCACACCGACGGTATCGCCCATTTCCCGAAAGCGGAATTTCTCGTCGCGCGCACGGAGATGATCGCGGGTGGCGACGCGCTCAACACTGGGATGGCTGGCGGTTGGCCGGCGTGGTTCGCGCCAACGCTGATCGATTATGTGCCGGAGCCGATTGGCCCTTTCAAGACCAGCTACCCCGTGACTGCCGCTGGGGATGTGCATTTGGTGCCGACACCGGGGCATACGGCGGGGCATCAGTCGGTGATCCTGGAAGATGACGATGTGACGTACTTCTTTGCGGGCGATACGTCGTTCGATGTGCCCAGCCTGCTGGAACAGGCGGTTGATGGCATCGCGCATAGCAGCACGACCGCGCGGGCGACCCAACGGCGCATCTGCGCACTGGCCGAATCGCGCCCGCTGGTCTACCTGCCCACCCATGATCACGACGCGGCGCGGCGGCTGGCTGATCGCGAAACGCTGCTCATCGCTTGATTCTAACGATGACGCTGCCGGACCCGACAGCCGCCTATTTCCGAGCGCCGCTCGCCGAACTGCTGGCGATTCTACTGCGTCAATACCGGCGTCCACTGCGGTCACGTGAAATCGAACTGACCGACGCGGACGGCGTCACGCTCGCCGAGATGATCGTTGCGCGCGCACCATTGACCGATCAGGCGCGGGCTGTGCGTGATGCCCTGGCCGCGCTAATCGCGGAAAGCGAAGCGGTGCTCGCCCGCTGGGATCTGACGTTGGCGCAAGCGCTCGATACACCGATGGATCAGATCCCCGGTTGGGAGACGACGGCGGATTTTCTGGAGATCGCCAACGAGAAAGCCAACGCCGAACTGCGCATCTCGACGGGGGCGGCGCTGCTGACCGCGCTCGGCCAGACGCGCTATGCCACTTATCTGGTGGATGTGGTGGCGCGCGGCGTCGATGATCTCGACGCGGTGATCGCGCAGCGGGTGCTCACATTCGTCAGCGGCCTGCCCGCCGATGAGGCCGACTGGCTCAGCAAGATCCGCGTGTGGGCTGCCGCGCAGTAATCCCCGCTCACCACCCTCAGGCAGCCTAGACGCTCGCGGGGCGTTATGGTATATTCTTACACGCAACGATCAATTGGACACCCATTACAGCCGCTGATCAGTGTGGATTGGGCGGCTGTTGCAGCACATCGACACGGCGAGGTTGAAAAGAAGGCTGATGAAGATCATTCTGTTGGCAGATGTCTATAAACACGGCGTCGCGGGCGAGGTCATCGAAGTGGCGGATGGCTACGCGCGCAACTGGCTGATCCCGAAAAAGCTGGCGGTCAAGGCGACGAAAGGCGAGCTGCGCAAAGCCGAAAAGCTGCGCGCTCAATCTGAGATGCGCCGGGCTGCGCTGGACGAGCGCTTGAACGACCTGGCCCGCCAGATCGACGGGACGGAGCTGTTTTTTGGGCGGCGCGCGTCGCCGACGGGCAAGCTGTTCGGCTCGGTGACGACGACGGAGATCGCCGAGGCGTTGATGGAGAAAACCGGCCTCGACATCAACCGCCGCCGCATCAGCCAAACCTCGCTGCGTGAAATTGGCACCCACGAAGTGCCGATCCGGCTGGGCAGCGACAACCCGCCGACTTTGCGGATCACGATTGTGCGGGCAGAAGAATTCAACCGCTACATGGAGGAACGCGCGGCGGTGGAAGCGGCAGCGAAGGAAGCGGCAGAACGCGGCGAAGACACCGCCGCCCTCTACGCAGATGCGGAGGGCGCGGACGCCGAAGCACCCGCCGAAGCCGCTGCTGCTGCCGAGGCGGCGGTGGCCGAAGCAACTGAGTCAGCGCCGCCCGCCACCGATACAGCGGATGCGGTGGACGACTACGACGACGTTCCGCCGGCCACTGATCTGGACGATGCGCCGCCGGCTGGGGGGGATGCCAACGACAAGCAACCCAACGCCTGACCGACAGTCAGCCACCGCTCATCGATGGCGCTTGATACGGCCCTTGTCTGGGCCGTTTTGATTGTATATCCTCAGGGGCTGGTATCGTGGGCGGCTGTGTGCCGCCGCCGTGATGACCGCCTGTTGGTAAATTGAGGATTCCAACGACGTGGAACTCCATGCGCTTGGTCGTTATCTGCGTCAGGAGCGAGAAGCGCGCGAACTCACGCTGGAAGATGCCGAGCAAGCGCTCCGCATTCGCCAGCGCATCCTGGCCGCGTTTGAGCAGGGCGATTTTGATCTGCCGGAACTGTCGTCGGTGCAGATACGCGGTTTCATCCGCAATTACGCGCGTTATCTGCACCTTGACGAAGAGCAGGTGATTCAGCTTTACGAAGCTGGCTTGATCGAAGCGAGCCGCCCGCAGAAGCGCCGCAAAGACAGGCCGAAACGCCAGGATAAACGCGCCACCGCTGAACAGCGCGCCGCGCCGCCGTCCGCCAATGGGGCAGCAGCGGCAGTGATCGCGCCCGCCGAGCCAACGCTACCGCCGCGCGCCGCGCCGGCACCGGAACCCGCCGCGTCGCCGCCGAAAGTGGAGCCGCCGCCCGCGCCCGTGCCCCCGGTGACCACGCTCGCGGGCCGGCGAGCAGGCCGCTCCAAGCGGCCCAACTGGACGCTGCGGGTGCTGGTGGTGTTGGCGGCGCTGTCGGTGATTGGCTTCTTTGTCGTGCGGTTGTGGGAACCGACTGTGAGTCTCACCGCGCCAGCCCCTGACGACATGGCGAACAACGATCCAACCGCCCAGCCGCCCATCTCGCTGTTCCCAACCGACCCACCCACCGAAAGCCCAGCTATCGCTGCGCTTGAAGCGACCGAGCCGACCCCGCTCGTCATGCGTGAGGAAATTCTGAACAACGAATTATTCATCACCATCGAAATGCAGCAGCGGACATGGCTGTGGCTGGCAACCGATGGTGTCGATCAGTTCGCGGGGGTGACGCCGCCGGGCACTGTCCTCGAATATCCGGCGGATGAGCTGATCCAAGTGCGCGCGAGCAACGCCGGAGCACTGCAAGTGACGCTCAACGGCGAGCGCCACGAGTCCTACGGCTCGCGGGGGCAGATGATCGA
>JAADYY010000074.1 GCA_010092805.1 Chloroflexota bacterium
GCCCCTGCTCCCAGCGTCAGCGGTCGCCGGTGGCTTCGGGAGCAGGGGCAGGGGGATGCGGGCCAAAACACAATCAAATCGATTGACCAACAGCATCAGTACCACGCGGCACACCGTCAACTGTCGTGCCGATTCGGCGGTGCCACGCGCGGCTCCAGGCGGTCGAGCAGCGAACGATAGAAATAATTGCGATCTCGCAGCCGCACAAACTGGCTCACATGATCGCTGGAACGAACGCTGATGCGGTCGCCTTCGCACATGGTACACAGGCTTATGCCATCAGCAGAAACGGTCGATTCGGTCCCCCGGTCGCGCGTGACGACGACATCAATCGTCGCGCCGTCGGGCAGCACAATCGGGCGGTCGAGCGTGAGGTGCGGCGCGACCGGCACCACCACCATATTATGTAGCTCTGGCGGCAGAATGGGGCCGCCCGCCGCCAACGCATACGCCGTCGATCCGGTCGCGGTGGCGATCACGAGGCCGTCGGCGTTGTAGGTCGTCGTCCAGACGCCATCGATGTAGGTCGCCAGTTGGATGACGTGCGCGCCCGGCCCCCGGCTGATCACCACGTCGTTGAGGGCGCTGGATGTCTGCGTCGGTTGGTCGTCGTGGTAGGCTGTCACCTCGAGCATCATGCGCCGTTCGACCCAGTAATCGCCGGCCAAAATCCGGTCGAGTTCTTTGAGACAGTCGTTCGGGTCGCGGATCTCGGTGAGAAAGCCGAGATAGCCCATATTGACGCCCAGCACAGGCACAGCAAACGGCGCTGAGCAGCGG
The DNA here is from genome assembly GCA_010092805.1 of Chloroflexota bacterium. Lineage (GTDB taxonomy): Bacteria > Chloroflexota > Anaerolineae > Aggregatilineales > Phototrophicaceae > Flexifilum. The sequence goes on from JAADYY010000074.1 coordinate 781, forward strand.
GCCGCACGCAGCATCGCGCCGTCCCCGCCGATAGCGATGATCATGTCGGTGCCGTTGATGCTGGTGTGCAGCTCAGTTTCTGTCCACTGCTTGTGAACCCACACCTCGAGGCCGTTGGTCTGGAAGGTTTCGGCAATTTTTTCGGCAATCGGCGCGGTTTCAGGGCGCAGGGGATGGGCTAAAACGCCCAGTCGCTGGATGCTGGTCAAGGCACGCGGCTCCTCAATCTTGATGTGTCTAAGTGTAGCGTCTGGGCGGGGTTGGCGCTACAGCCATTTGATCACCGGGTGCAATTATCGCATAATTCGACCAAATGTGCGAATTTGCCGCGGTGGGTGCCGGAGTATTTCACAGGAACTTAACATGAGTTCTCAGTTATCTTAACACCTACCTTAGTGTCCATTAATTTGGTTTGGATAGATTCACACACGGTTTGGGCGGCACGAATCGTGCTGCTCAAAGTGAGTTAGGTTTGTTTGTTCCATTTACAAGGAGAGTGCTACATGAAGAAGTTTCTGATGCTCGTCCTGGTTGCGTTGCTGGCCCTGGGTGCCACTGGCGTTGCCGCGCAGGATGGTACCATCGTTGATGTTGCCGTCGCCGATGGCAGCTTCACCACCCTGGTCGCTGCTGTTGAGGCCGCCGGCCTGGTCGAGACCCTGTCGGGCGAAGGCCCCTTCACCGTTTTCGCGCCCACCGATGATGCGTTCGCCGCGCTGGACGAAGGCACCGTCGACTTCCTGCTGGCCAACACCGACATCCTGGCCTCGGTTCTGACCTACCACGTGGTGGCGGGCCAGGTCATGGCGGAAGATGTGCTGGCGATGGAAGGTGCCACCGAAGTTGCGACCGTCAACGGTGCTGAAGCGACTGTCGACCCGGCGGCGCTGACCATTGAAGGTGCCAACATCGTTGCCACCGACGTGATGGGCAGCAACGGCGTGATCCACGTCATCGACGCGGTCATCCTGCCTCCCATTGACCTGCCGGCGGTTGACCCGCTGGCCCTGAGCGGCGACGTTATCCTGAACGGTAGCTCGACCGTGGGTCCGTTGAGCATCGCCATGGGCGAGCAGTTCACCAACGATGGTTTCGCTGGTGTCGTTGATGTGACCATCACCGGTTCGGGCACCGGCCTGAACTTCTTCTGCGGTGTGGAGCAGGAACGTGATGTCAACCTCGACATCGCCAACGCCAGCCGTATGATCCGTGAAGGCGAAATCGAAGCCTGCATCGAGAGCGGCGTGCCGCCCATCGAATTCAACGTCGGCGTGGATGCGCTGTCGGTCGTCGTGAGCCAGGAAAATGACTTCGTCGACGCCCTGACCCTGGCGCAGCTCAGCGACATCTTCACCGGTGCCGTGACCACCTGGAACGAAGTCAACGACATGTGGCCGGAAGAAACCATCCAGCTGTTCAGCCCGGGTGAAGAAAGCGGTACCTTCCTGTACTTCGTTGAAGAAGTTATCCAGAACGAAGACGGCGGCAACATCGAAGACGAGTTCGAAGCTGTGGAAGCCACCCTGGGTACCCCCGGCATCCAGACCAGCGCTGACGACAACGTCCTGGCCCAGGGCGTGGAAGGCAGCCCGTTCGCTATCGGTTACTTCGGTTTCGCCTACTTCGTCGCTGAAGGTGATGCGCTGCGCGCTGTCGGCGTCGACGCTGGCGACGGCCCGGTGCTGCCGAGCCAGGAAACCGCCGAAGCTGGTGAATACTTCCTGGCCCGCCCGCTGTTCATCTACAGCTCGGCCCCGATCCTGAACGAGAAGCCGCAGGTTGCTGGTTTCGTCAACTACTACATCACCAACGTGAACCAGGTTCTGATGGACGCCGCGACCGACCCGGCTGCCGACTACCGCTACTTCCCGGCCAACGACCAGCTGAACCGCCTGGCCAAGCTGCGCTGGCTGATCGCCACCACCGACATGATGATGGACGACATGTAATTTCGGCCAATTCTGGCTAAGCGCAGGGGCGGCCTTCGGGCTGCCCCTCCTTTGTTTCTGGTTTCTGGCGCTTGTACGCGGTTCGGTGCAAGCTTGGCTGCGTCGCTCGGTTTCCACATTTCTGCTATCATCGGCTCGTCTTTCACCGTTGCACCCCGCGCATGCTCAACCTAAAATTGCCAACCCTGCAAAGAGAGTAGACCGATGTTGAAACGACTCGCATGGATCTTGTCTGTCCTGATCGTGGTTCTGCCGATGCTGGTCGTGCTGGCGCAGGACACCACCCCCACACCGACACCGACTATCGCGCCCACCCCCGTTGAACTGCCGGATACCGACATTCTCTCCGTGACCGGCGACATTCTCACAGGCGGGAGTTCGACCGTTTATCTGCTCACCGAACGGATGGCCGAACGCTTCGCCGAGGAAGGGTTTTCCGGCAGCATCACTGTGGATCGCATTGGGACGAGCGCCGGGTTTGAGCTGTTCTGCCAGTCGGGTGAAACCGACGTCAGCAACGCCAGCCGCGCGATTCGCGAAAGCGAAATTGAGGACTGTCGCCAGATCGGGCGCGAACCTATCGAGTTCCGCGTGGGCACGGACGCCATCGCGGTCACCGTCAATGACGCAAACGACTTTGTCGAAAGCCTGACGCTTGAACAACTCGCGGACATCTTTACCGGTGCGGTGACGACCTGGGCAGAGGTAGACCCGGCGTGGCCGGACGAACCGATTGTGCTTTACAGCCCTGGTGTGGACAGCGGCACCTTCGACTACTTTATCGAAGAAGTGGTGATGGCGGCGGGCGATTTTGAGGATGAGCAGACGGCTATCGATGCAGTGCTGAGCGCGCCGAACATCCAGCTCAGCGAAGACGACGATGTGCTGGTGCTGGGCGTGGAAAGCAGCCCCTATGCCATCGGTTACTTCGGTTTTGCGTATTTTCTGGGGGAAGGCGAACTCCTCCAGGCCATCAGTTTGGATGCGGGGGATGGGCCAGTGACGCCCAACCAAGAGACGGCGGAAAGCGGGGCGTACCCGCTGGCGCGCCCGCTGTTTATCTACTCTGACGCCGACATTCTGAACGAAAAGCCCCAGGTGGCCGCCTTTGTCACCTTCTATCTGTCCTTTGTCGAGCGGGAAATTCTGGATGTGGGCTATTTTCCAGCCAGTGCCGCGGCCCTGAACGACGCGAAACGTCGGCTGCTCGAAGTGCTGCCGTAACTGCTGATATGGTTGAGGATGACACGCGGCGCGATTCATTTAATGGAAACTTAACTTTCGTTTGATTTTTCGCTCCGTTATAATCCGCGCCCGTCCGCTTATACGCCGAATAGAATAGGGAGTTGTGAATGGAGTCCGAATACGGGGCCGAAAACGAACAAAGCCCGCCAGCCGCGGTCGGGCGCCAGCCCGGGCCGGTCGCTGCCATCCGCATGCGACGCGACGCAGATCTGGCCGCAGCGCTGCGCAAACGCCCGCGCGTCGGGGAAATGATCATTCGTTATGTGCTGCTGTTCTGCGGCCTGGTGTCGATTTTCACGACGGTTGGGATCGTCATCGTCAACACAACCACTGCCATCGAGTTTTTCACCGTTGATGAAGTCAGCCCAATCGACTTCTTCACCAACACCGTTTGGCGGCCCGCAGCTTACAACCCGGATGCGACCTATAACCCCGGCTTGATCCCGATTGGGGTGCTGCCGCTGCTGTACGCGACGCTGTTCACCAGCTTCATCGCGTTGATCGTGGCGGTACCACTGGGGTTAGGGTCGGCCATTTACCTGGCCGAATACGCGCCGGAACGGGTGCGCAACACCCTGAAGCCGATCCTGGAAATTCTGGCGGGGATCCCGACGGTTGTGTTGGGGTATTTCGCGCTCACCTTCATGACTCCGCTGCTGCAAGCGATCCCTGGGTTAAATGTGCAGATCTTCAACATGGCCGCGCCGGGGTTGGTGATGGGCGTGATGATCATCCCCACCATCAGCTCGATGAGTGAGGATGCCATCAGCTCGGTGCCGCGCGAACTGCGCGAGGCGTCGTATGGGCTGGGCGCTACCCGCTTCGAGTCGATCACCAAAGTGGTGCTGCCTGCGGCGCTCTCCGGGTTGGTGGCGGCGTTCATCCTGGGGCTGGCGCGCGCGGTGGGCGAGACGATGATCGTGGCGTTGGCTGCGGGTTCTGCGCCGGCAGATCTCCTCAATAACTTCCTCAACCCGTTCGTCGCTGGCGAAACCATGACCGGGCACATCGCGCGTATCACTGGTGGTGACCTGCCCTACGACTCGATTCAGTATCGCAGTTTGTTCGCTATCGGCCTCACACTGTTCGTATCGACGCTGGCCCTGAACCTGATCAGCCAGTGGGTTTCGCGGCGCTTCCGGGAGGCTTACGAATAATGAACACCGACAATACCCAGAACACCCCGAATCCAGAGAACCCCGAACAGGCTGAAGACGGCGCGCCGCGCGTCGAGAACGTTAACCCCACAGGGGGGGTGGCGCTGCCAGATCTCGAGTCGTTCCGTAAGCGGTTGGTGAACCGCCAACGGCGCGGCAGCATTTGGGCGCGCTTCATGTCGCTGTCGCTGGTTGTGGCCATCGTCGCGCTGTTGGCGTTGGCCTACAACATCGTTGACGCGGCGTTTGGCTACGTGCTGACCGAAAATGTGATTGAGCCGACGGAAGTCGTCGAGTTTGTGCTCACGGATGTGCGCAACGACACCACCACCGACCCGGCGACCGTCGATTTAGCTACACTCGGCGCGAGCGAATTGGCGGCGGTGCTGCGTGAATACCAGGAGCCTCGTCTGCGTGTGTACATCCGCGACTTTTTGAGCGTCGTCCCGGATGACGAGTTCACGCAGGCCCCCATCCGTGAATCGTTGGCAGGGAGTTCTTTCCGTGGTCAGTTTGCCGATCTCACCATCAATGATCTGGATGCAGCGGAATGGACGCTCATCCTGGGCAACAACATTCCGCAAGATCGTCTGGTGGGCTTGGTGCGGACTGAAGTCATCGGTGAACGTATTCTGGAGACCTGGTCGCTGACGGAGTCGGTGACGGGCTTCGCCGAAATTGACGAAGCGCGTGTCGCGGCGGTTGAGGGCCAGAACCCGAACGCACGCCTGGAATTCCGCTCATGGCTGAACATCAACTTCCTCATCAGCCCCATGTCCACCAACCCGGCCATCGCGGGCATTCGCACGGCGCTGCTGGGTACCTTGTGGGTGATGATTATCACGGTGGGCTTCTCGTTCCCGCTGGGGGTGGGCGCGGCCCTGTACCTGCAAGAATACGCGGATGACAACTGGCTCACCCGCGTCATCTCCACCAACATCCGTAACCTGGCCGGGGTGCCTTCGATCATTTACGGTTTGCTCGGCCTGTCGGTGTTTGTGATCGCGCTTGAAGGCATCACGACGGGGAGATCCATTCTATCGGCGTCGCTGACGCTGGGCCTGCTGATTTTGCCGGTGATGATCGTCAATTCGCAGGAGGCGCTGCGCGCGGTGCCGCCGTCGGTGCGTGAAGGCAGCTACGGCCTGGGCGCGACGCGCTGGCAGACGATTTGGCGGTCGGTGCTGCCGGCGGCCATGCCCGGCATTCTGACCGGGACGATTCTGGGGATGTCGCGCGCGATTGGTGAAACCGCGCCGCTGTTGGCGCTGGGCGCGTCCACCTTCCTGGTCGTTGACCCCAGCGGGCCGTTCTCGCGCTTCACGGTGCTGCCCATCCAGATTTACCAGTGGACGAGCCGCCCGTCGGATCAGTGGCGCAGTTTGGCGTCTGCCGCCATTATTGTGCTGATCATTCTCCTGTTGTCGTTGAATGCCGCAGCGATTTACATGCGCCAGCGCTTTAGAAGGAAATTGCAACCGTAAGCACCGCCACGCCGAAAGGCGAGCGGCTCTTAGGAGTCACTCATGCTGGGTTCGCCTAACTTTGGCGAGGTAGACGTGCCAACCGTAGGTTGGCTTATACTTGTCGAGAACAGAGGGGTAACCCTCAATGCAACACACATCTGACGGCTGCAACGCCAAGAAAGGAGGGGCGCTCCTCCCCGTAGCTGAAGCTAGGGGAATCCGCGCCTGATATTTTCGATGACCCAAAACGGTGCTTACGCGATTGAACTGAAAGATGTCAGCGTGTACTACGGTGACAATCTGGCGGTCGACAAAGTCAACCTGAAGATCCAGAACCAGAAGATCACGGCGTTCATTGGGCCGTCGGGTTGCGGCAAGAGCACGGTACTGCGCGCGCTCAACCGCATGAACGACCTGATCTCGTCGGCGCGCGTGGAAGGCGAGGTGATCTTCCGCGAGCAGAATTTGTATGGGCCGAACATTGACCCGGTGGAGGTGCGCCGCCGCATTGGGATGGTGTTCCAGAAGCCGAACCCGTTCCCGAAGAGCATCTTCGATAACGTCGCTTACGGCCCCCGTCTGCTGGGCATCCGCAACCGCCATGACCTGAGCGATATTGTTGAGAGCAGCCTGAAGGGCGCTTACTTGTGGGATGAAGTGCGCCAAGATTTGAAAAAGTCGGGGTTGGCGCTTTCGGGTGGTCAGCAGCAGCGGCTGTGCATCGCGCGGACGATTGCGGTGGAGCCGGAGATCATTTTGATGGACGAGCCGGCTTCGGCCCTCGACCCGATCTCGACGCAGGCGATTGAAGAGTTGATGAAAGACCTGGTGCAAAACCAGAAGTTCACCATCATCATTGTGACGCACAACATGCAGCAGGCGCAGCGCGTTTCGGACTACACCGCCTTCTACAGCATTCGCAAAGCGGAAGAGACCGAAGGCAAAGAGCGTCGCTGGGGCGTGCTGGTCGAGTTTGAGCCGACCCGGCAGTTGTTCGAGTCGCCGAAGAGCGAAGAGACCGAACGCTACATCGGCGGGGAATTCGGTTGATCTGCTGCGCTAGATCGACTGCGGTCGATCTGTAAGCGGCAAGCAGTGCGGGGGCGTCTGGTGTGTCTACCGGACGCCCCCGGTTGCTTCACGACCGATCAACGGGTGAGCGTGATGTCGTCGAGTGTGGACATCCGGTTGCGCACCACGTCAACGAGGTCGAGGTCAATTTCAGCGGTCGCCAGCGTCGGGCTTTCGCCCACTTCCAGCACAATCTTCCCCCAGGGATCGACGATCATCGAATGGCCGCCAAAGGTGGCATCGCCGGTTTTGCCCACGCAGTTGGTCGCCACGACAAAGCACTGGTTTTCGATGGCACGGGCTTGCAACAGCGCCCGCCAGTGATCGATGCGTTCGATGGGCCACTCCGCCGGGATGATGACCATCTTGGCCGCTTGCAGTGCGTAGCGCCGGAACAGTTCCGGGAAGCGCAGGTCATAGCAGATCGCCAGGCCCGTTTCGCCCCAGGGCAAATCGATCAGCAGCGGTGTGGTACCGGGCTGCAGCCAGCGATGCTCGTTCATCAGCTTGAACAGATGAATCTTGCGGTAAACGCCCATCACGCGCCCGTTGGGGGCGAAAAACGCCGCGCTGTTGGAAACTTCCACGCCGCGCTTTTCCATGAGCGAGCCGACGATGCTGATCTTGTTCTGGGTCGCCAGGGTCGCCGACTGCGCTAAGATGCCCACATTGAGCGGCGCGGCCAGCTCGCGGCTCTGATCGAGCGCGTAGCCAGTCGCCCACAATTCCGGCAGCACCAACAAATGGGACCCGCGCCGGGCGGCTTCCACTGCCATTTCTTCGGCGGTGTTGTAGTTCTTACGAAGGTCTCCCAGCGCGATATGCATCTGCGCCAGGCTGATGTTTAATTTAGCCACAGGTTGCTCCGCGAAAAGTCCGTCCTCGATACTTAGATGCCGGGTACAAGCGGCACCGCTAATTATTGTCCTAACTTATACAGGACGCCAGTCCAGAACGGCGGCGGCTTCGCGCCAGCACGCGATGATGGCGTGGATGATGGCGGCATCGTCGCGGTACGATGTGTCGATCTCGTGGACGCCCGGCTGCCCGCGCACCGACCATTCACGGCGCAGATGGCCCAGCGCCAGCGCGCGTTCGTTCGGGTCGTGATAGCGCGCGCCCAAAGCCAGATGCAGCCGCTGCAGCACCGCGTCCAACGTCGCCACCACACAGATCACCGGGCCAGTTGCCGCAAGCCGTTCCAGGTGATTGCTGCGCATCAAGGTTTGCCCGCCAATGTGCAGCACCGCGCCGCGATACAGCAAGATCTCGTTGAGCAGTTCGGTTTCCAGCAGCTTGATGCGTGCTTCGCCGTAGCGGACGCGGATGTCTTCGAGCGGCATCCCGGCGTGATCTTCGAGCCGCTGCTCAAAGGGCACCAGCGGCAGCCGCAGCGTAGCCGCCACCCGCCGAGCGATGGCGAACTGATCCGGCCCCACATAGCCGGTCAGGATCAGGTTGCGGTCAATGGGAGAGTTTGGGCCGAGCATAGGCGGGAGTCCTTCTGGATAAAACTGGATAAAACCGGCTCAAGCCGAATGGAGCCAAATGGAGCCGAATGGAGCCGAATGAAGCGTCATGGGCTAGGTGGCGGCAGGCTGACGCCACGCCGGGAACCACTGATCCAGCAGCGGCGGCAGTTCGGCGAAGCTTTTAATCGCTGCGTCGGCCTTGATCAGATAGTTGCTGATCGGCTGCTGGTGGGCATTGCCGCGCAGCACCGCCCGCATCCCCACCGACTGCGCCCCGGCGATGTCGGCTTCCGGGTTGTCGCCGATGAAGACGGCCTCGGTGGGCTTGATGTTCAGGCAGTTGAGGGCCGTCTGAAAGATTGTCGGGTGCGGCTTCAGGTAGCCCACATCCGCCGCCGAAATCCGGCATTCCGGGAACAAGTGCAGCAGATCATGGGTGCGCAGTTCGGTGTCGCGCAGGCGCATCGGCTGGTAGGCGTTGGTGACGATGCCGACGCGGACGTTATGCGCTTGGAGCGTTTCGATGAGCGCGGGCACATCGGGGAAGACGGTGGTACCGGGCACCGCATCCCAGGCGTAAGCGTCTAGGCAGCGGCTGTAGTCGAGCACACCGGGCGGCACCCCCAGCGCCACCGCCGCCTCAATGAGCACGCTGCCGACGTTGGGCGCGCGCATACTCGTGCGTGAGTCCGCCCAGGCCGTCATGGTGCGGTTGTGAAATTCGGTGGCGTAAGCCTCGACGTCGTTGATTGGGTGGCCCTCAGCGCGGATAAAATCGAGCACGCCGCCCAGCAGCCGGCTTTCGAGCGTCGTCCAATCGGAGTTGAAGCCGCTCCAATCGAGCAGCGTGTCGTCCATGTCGAACAGTACAGCCTTGAGCATCGATGCGATTCCTGATCAGTCCGTCAGTTGGTCGGCGGGTTTGGTGCCCGGCACGATGATAGCGGTGGCGGCGTCGTCTTGTGCGCGCCAGGTCATGAGCGTGTCCTCGATGCCGGAGCGGAAATCTGGGAAGCGCGGCGTCCAACCGAGCTGCGCTTTGGCCTCCGCGTTATCGACGTGGGTATCCAGGTGCATCAGCGCGATCTGCTGGCGGCGCTTGAGTGTCGGCAGGCCGCGCCCCTGCACCGAGCGGTTGGTGGGCGGGCGCACGCCCAGCGCATCCACGAACTGCATCAGAAATTCCGGCGGCGAGGTTGGGTCGTCGTCCACCACATCAAACGCGACATCGTTGGGCCGTTTTTCCAGCGCCAGCATGATTGTGGCGATGGCGTCGTCTAAGTGAATGAAGTGGGCTTCGCGGTCGTGCGGGCCAAACGGCGGGAAGTCGCCGACGCGCATGGCGTCATAAATCGTCCGCAAGTTCACCGATTCGGGGCCGTAGATGAAGCCGAAGCGCAGCACCGACGCCGTGACCGTCGCGTCAATCACCGAACGCTCAGCGACCCGCGCCGCCTCGATCAGCGGGGCCAGCGGGGCCATCCGTTCCTCTGCGGGATCGAGCGTGGCCTGTGTGAAGGTATAGCTGCTGTGCAGAAAATAGTCGATGCCGAAACTTTCCGCCGCTTCGATCAGCGCGGGGGTGCCTTCGGCCAGCAGGCGCGTATCCCAGGGGGCGGGACGGTAGGGCACATGGTTGGCGAGCATCGGTGCCAGGTTGATCACGATGCTTGGCTTTTTGATGGCCATGGCGCTGCGCAGTTCGCCCGCCCGGTACGGATCCGGAAAGACGGGCAGCGCACCGTCAGCGCGCACGAGCTTGGCACCGTCGGCGCGCAGCGTCATACCGGTGACGATGTGCCCCGCCACCACCAAGCGCCGTGTGAGCAAGCGCGCCAATGCCCCGGTCGCGCCCGTGATGAAAATACTCATTGGGGTTGCATTGTCAGTCATGGGTTGCTTTCACCCGCTGCTCAGGATTGGTCAAGTTAGGGTTAGATTATGCCACTTCCCCGCTGGGCTATCAAGCGCCGCCGAAAACGGTCATTCTCACAGTGGATTAAGCCAGATGTGTTACCTAAAGACAGGGTACTTGCGTACCATCGTCACAATCAAATCAAGCCACTGGAGGTATTCCCATGTCCAAGCTGAACAAGCCGTCACGCCGCGCCTTCCTGCGCAACTCTGCTCTGATGGGTGCTGCTCTGGCCACGCCGCTGTTCACATTGCAGGTGACCACACAGCGCCCAGTGATCGCGCTGGCGCAGGTCGAAGGGCCGTTCGCGCTGCCGGAACTCGACTATGCGTTCGACGCACTCGAACCCAATATCGACGCCCGCACGATGGAAATCCATTATTCGCGTCATCATCAGGGGTATGTCAACAACCTGAATAACGCTGTCGTCGGCACCGAATTCGAGACGATGAGCCTCGAAGAGCTGCTCAGCGATCTGGCCGCGCTGCCAGAGGAGATCCGCACGACAGTGCGCAACAACGGCGGCGGTCACGCCAACCACAACCTGTACTGGGACATCATGTCGCCGGACGGCGGCGGCCAGCCCACAGGGGATTTGCTGGGCGCGATGGAGGCGGCTTTCGGCGATTACGAGTCGTTCCAGGCCGAATTCCGCACCGCTGGGCTGACGCGCTTCGGTTCGGGCTGGGCGTGGCTGACGGTCGATGGCGACGGCGCGCTGGCGGTGAGTTCGACGCCGAACCAGGATACGCCGATCATGGACGGGCTGACGCCGCTGCTGGGCATGGATGTGTGGGAGCACGCCTACTACCTGAATTACCAGAATCGGCGCGGCGATTATATTGAGGCCTTCTGGAATGTCATCAACTGGGCGCGCGTCGCTGAACGGCACGCCGCCGCCACCAGCTAACGATCAGCCAGCGTGATGATCACGCAGTGGGTGGCCCAGCGCGCGCCGGGTCGCCTGCTGCGCGGTCTGTCAGCGGCCTGACCACCACGCGGGCCGAAAATCGCCGCCGGGCCGATCCGTGAGGTTGCGCAGCGCCCCGGTGGCGATGTCGAGCCGCCAGATGTCGGTATCGAACCCCCGATCTGAGACAAACGCAATCGCTGATCCGTCTGGCGACCACACCGGCGAATGATCGAGGCCGGCGTAGTTCGTCAGGTTGCGCTCGACGCCCGTTGCAACGTCCAGTAAATAGATCTCATACGAGTTGTTCGGCTCATCCGATTCGTAGAGGATATACGCGCCGTCGGGTGACCACGCCGGGTTGTTATGGTTGTGATCAGCGGTGGAGAGGCGGCGTTGGCTGCCATCGGCGAGGGTGGTGGCGTAAATTTGCCAGGGGCCGCCGTCCCGATCCGTCATGAAGATGAGCTGTGAGCCGTCCGGCGACCAGCTTGGATTTGTGTTGCTCGTGGGGCTGCTGGTCTGCGTGAGGTTGCGCGGCGTGCCGCCGTTGATGCTGACGACCCAGATGTCGTTATTCCCATCCCGATCTGACACAAAAGCGATCTGCGATCCGTCTGGCGACCACACCGGGTATTGATCGCGGGAGAAGACTTCGGTGCGGGTGAGGTTGCGCGCGGCCCCGCCCGTAACCGGCATCACCCAGATGTCACGGCTGGGGTCACGGTCGGCGCGGAAGCGGCCTGACTCAAAGGCGATCCACGCGCCGTCGGGCGAAAGGGCCGGGCGCTCATCCTGGAATTCGCCGTGCGGCCCGGTCAGGTTGACGGCGCGATTGGTGAACAGATCGAGGCGGTGCAGGTCGCGCGACCAATCCTGCCCGCCCACCTCAAAGATCAAGCGGCGTCCGTCTGGCGTCCAGACCAACCGGGTGAGCACAGTCGGCATTGACGTGGCCATGGGGCCAATAGTGACCCCACGCATGAGATCCATTAGGTAGATTTGTTGGCGGCCACGCTGCGTCGAGATGAACGCTAAGCGCTCACCGCCGGGTGGCATGACTTGCTGGGCAGCGACCACCGCCGCAACCTGCACAATCACCAGAATGACGGCCAACAGTGTCAGACGAATGAACACAGCCCCTCCGGCTGATAATCACGCAAGATGATCAGCAGCTTACCACATCCCACCGAGGATCACAGCTAATGACAC
>JAADYY010000473.1 GCA_010092805.1 Chloroflexota bacterium
GGGCATTCGCTGCCACACACGACGATAGACCGCATAGGATTGATGGAGAAATTGGATGAGTCCCTATAACCTTGTGCCGATGGTCGTTGACCGGGGGCAGCACAACGAACGCGCTTACGATATTTTCTCGCTGCTGCTCAAAGAGCGGCTGATCGTGCTCGGCAGCCCGATCAACAGTGAGGTCGCCAACCTGATCGTCGCCCAACTGCTGTTCCTCGACCGCGAGGACAACGAACGCCCGATCCAGATGTACATCAATTGCCCAGGCGGCGAAGTTTATGCCGGATTCGCGATCTATGACGCGATGCAGCAGGTGAGATCGCCAGTGAGCACGACCGCCGTCGGCATGACGGCCAGCTTCGGCACGACCGTGCTCACGGCGGGCGCGGCGGGGATGCGTTACGCGCTGCCCAACGCCACGATCCATATGCACCAGCCGCATGGCGGCACGCAAGGCCAGGTCACCGACATGATGATCGCCGCCAATGAGTTCAGCCGGCTGAAAGAACGGCTCGTCGAAGTGTTTATCCGGCACACGGGCCAGCCGCGTGAGGTGATCGAGCGCGACCAGAACCGCGATCACTATCTCGATGCCGAAGCGGCGGTCGAGTATGGCCTGATCGATGAGGTGCTCGCCGCGCCGCCGAAGGCCAGCCCACGCGACACCTACACCAACGGCTCAAACGGCAGGCGAGAAGCTTAATCGGCGGCGCTGCCCGGCGGATCGATCTGCCGCCAATCGGGCGGGCGGTGGCGCAGCCGCCAGACCCAGCCGACCGGGTAGCCGATCATCTTGGCGAGGTCGCCCGTCACCCGAATCAGCGGAATCAGCGCCGCCGCATACACATCGGTGAGGGGGCTGCGGCGGACGTGCCCAGCGTGCTCAGCGGCGGCCAGGGCGGTCGGTAGGCGGCGGTACGGCCCGCGCAGGTAGACCGCCGCGCCGATCCCATACAGCAGCCAGAGCGTGCGCTGCACCCGCCACCCCAACAGCCCGATCAGCGGCAGGGCAGCGCCGTAGGTCAGGTAGCGGATGGCGTGCCGCCGCCGCCACAGATCGGCTTTGCCGTCGCCGCGTGCATAGCGATAGTATTGCGTGAAAAAGGCGCGCAGCGACGGGCGCGGGCGGAAATCGACGGCGGCGGACGGCACAAACGCGAACGCGCCAGCGTCGGCGCTGAGTTGGCGCAGCCGCAAATCGAAGATCAAATCCTCGCAGTAATCGAGCCATTCCGGGTAGCCGCCCACGTTCGCCCAGGCAGAGCGCCGAAACGCGACACTGCGGCTGCTCGGCAAAAACGCCCGCCCGTCGATCTCGTCGGCCAACGGCAGCGTCGTCGCGCCGAGCGCCGCCTCGAAGATCGTGTGGGGCGCGGCACGGAAGAACCCGGCAGCGACGACGACATCAGGCTGATCGATCAGCGGCGCGGTGATCTGTTCGAGCCAATCGACGGGCAGCCGCACGCCCGCATCCGTCACCGCGATCAGATCGCCGCGCGCTTCGCGGATCGCGCGGTTGCGCCCGGCGCTGATGTTGGCCCCCGGCGCTGAGATCACCCGCAGCGGCAGTTGAGCGGTGTAAGCATTGAGGATCGTCAGCGTGGCGTCGTGGCTGCCGCCATCGACGATCACGATCTCGTCAGCGGGGCGCGTCTGTGCCCCCAGCGACTCGAGCAGTTGCCGGATGCTCGCACCCTCGTTGAGCACCGTCGCCACGACCGAGATCATCGTGAGATCGCCCCGATGGCGGCACCGATCATCAGCGCAGGAACAGCAGGCCCGGATCGGTCAGGCCAGCGCGCAGTTGGAACCACTGGGTTTCGTCGGCGTCCGCTCCCGCGCGCACCTCAAGATGCAGATGCGGCGCGCTGGAGTTGCCTGTGTTGCCGCACGCCCCGATCACGGTGGCGGTTGAGAACTCATCCCCCACCGCTACATCAACCCGGCTCAGATGCGCATAGATCACGAACACATGATAGCCCGCTTGGTTCCGGTCGCGCAGGCGCTGCTGCGTCGATGCCGGGAGCTGGTCGTTCAGGTAGCGGACGATCACGCTGTGGCCGTAGCCGAAGCCCCAGGCCGGGTCGTTGAGCACATTCGGGTCGTTGAGGTTCAGCCCCTGGCTGAGCACATTCGGGCGGGCCGGGGTGCAGCGGGTGCAGGTCAACACGCCGATCACGCGGCCTCCCTTCGGGCCGGAGCGCACCGCCTCACCGACTTCCGCGCCGAAATCCCAGCCCCAATGATCGGCCTCGCCGGGATTCTGGCCCAGGGTGAAGCCGCGCACCCACCAATAGTTGGTCATGGGTGCGGGGTATTCGTCGCCGCGGCTGAGACCCAAGGCGGTGCCATCGCCGGCGATGCTCAGAAAATCTGTGCGCACCCAGCCACTCGCCCCAGCGTTGGTGTTCACATTCGCCCAAATGTAATTGGTGCCCGCTTGCGGCTGCGCTCCGACGATCTCGACGGTGCTGCGGTAAGGCAGCCGCTGGATGATCGCCCCATTGACCGGGGCCACGCGCAGATTCAGGCCGTTGCGCCCCAACACCGTGCCGGTCAGCGTTCTGGGTAGCGGGGGCGGCGACGGCAGCGGTGGCGGTGAGGGGAGCGGCGGCGGCGACGGCAGCAACGACGGTGGCAGTTCTGTCTCTTATACACATCTGACGCTGCCGACGA
>JAADYY010000474.1 GCA_010092805.1 Chloroflexota bacterium
CACCAACCCCCCCCCCTCCCGCCGCCCGAAATGCCCCCGGACCCGGCGGCCGAGGACACGCCGGCTGCCGAGCCGACCGAAGAAATCACCCCCGAAATGACCCCGGAGGCGACCGGCGAGGAAATGCCGGCTGCCGAGCCGACCGAAGAGGCGGCCCCGACGATCTTCGACATCGCAGCCAGCGATGAAACCTTCAGCACCCTGGCGACTGCGGTGATCGCAGCGGACCTCAACGAAACGCTGAGCGGCGAAGGGCCGTTCACGGTCTTCGCGCCCACTGATGAGGCTTTCGAGGCGGCGCTGGAAGCGCTGGGTATCTCGCGTCTGCAACTGCTGGCCGATACCGAAACGCTGACCGACATCCTGATGTACCATGTGGTGTCGGGTGCCGTGATGTCGGGCGATCTGAGCGACGGGATGACCGCCGAGACCGTACAAGGTGCGGAACTGACCTTCGCCATCGATGGTGATGTGGTCACCGTCAACGACGTGAATATCAGCGCGGTGGACATTGAGGCGAGCAACGGTGTCATCCACGTGATCGACATGGTGCTGCTGCCGCCTGCGGACGAAGAACCTGCCGCCGAGCCGACTGAAGAAACTACACCTGAAGCTGCTGCCGAGCCGACTGAAGAAGCAGTTGTTGAACCGACCGAAGACGTTGCGACAGTCGACGCGGAGACCACCATTGCGGCGATTGCTGCCAGTGACTCGAACTTCTCGGTTGTCGCGGCGACGCTGCCCATCGTTGGCTTCGATGCGCTGCTGGCCGAACCTGGGCCATTCACCATCTTCCTGCCAGCCGATGAAGCAATGCGCGCTGCCCTGGATTCGATGGGCATGAGTGTCATCGATCTGCTGTCGGACGCTGAAACTGCTGAAACCATCCTCAGCTACCATGTGGTGGCTGGCGAAACGCTGATGAGCGGTGACCTCACCGACGGCATGACGCTGGAAACCGCGCTCGAAGGCGGCGAACTGACCATCAGCATCACCGATGACGGCGTGTTCGTCAACGATATTGCGGTCGTGACCCCTGACGTTGAAGCCTCCAACGGCGTCATCCACGTCATTGACGGGGTGCTGCTGCCGCCGGACATGGCAGCGGATGGCGACGAAGAAGGCGCTGCTGCGCCGATGGGGCTGCCGGTGCTGCTTAAGCCCGCTAACCAGGACGGTGAAGGCGACATGGTGACGATTGGTGCCGACGAAGCCGTTGTGCTGGGCTTGGCAACCGGGCTGAGCGGCGAAGGTATCGCCCCGCTGGGCATCGACATTCAGCGCGGGGTGGAGCTGGCGCTGGAAGACCGCCCGACCGTGATGATCGGCGATGCGGCCTTCGATGTCGCGCTGGACGTGCAGGACGACCTGTGCTCGGCGGACGGCGGTCAGGCTGTGGCCAACCGCTTCGTCTCTGATGAGTCGATTGTCGGTGTCGTTGGGCCGATGTGCTCCAGCGCCTGCCGTGCCGCCGCGCCCATCTTCGATGCAGCCGGCTACACCAACATCAGCCCCAGCTGCACCGCCTTTGACTTGACGCTGAGCGGCTATACCAGCTTCAACCGTGCGGTCACCTCAGATGCCTTCCAGGGCGTGCTGGCGGCGGAATTCATCTTTAATGAACTGGGCGCACGCAGCATTGCCACTGTCCATGATGGCAGCCCGTATGGTGAGGGTCTGGTCGTCGTGATGACCGAAGCCTTCGAGGAACTGGGCGGCGAGATTGTGGCAGCCGATGCGGTGAGCGTGGGTGATACCGACTTCCGCGGCCTGCTCGAAGACATCGCGCAGGAAGAACCCGACCTGATCTACTTCGGCGGGTTCGGTGCGGAAGCCGCGCGTCTCGCTGCGCAGCGTTTTGACGTGGGGCTGGAAGATGTCACGCTGATGGGCGCGGACGGCATCCGTACCAGCGAATTCCTGGAACTGTCGGCCAGCTCCGGCGAAGGCGTTTACGCTTCCGCGCCGATCCCGGCCAGCAGCGAGGCACTGGATGACTTCCTGACCCGTTACCTGGAAACCTACGGCGAGGAACCGCCAGCAGCGTTCCACACCAACGCTTACGACGCCACCAACATCTTCCTCGATGGTATCGAAGCGGTGGGGACCTTGACCGAAGATGGCGACCTGGCAGTTGACCGGATGGCGCTGGCTGAGTATGTCCGCGCTCTGGCGGGCTACGAGGGGTTGACTGGCCTGCTGAACGCCGACGGCTCCGGTGAGACCTCGGTGTCGGACATCGGGTTCGCGATTGTGGAAGAGGGTGAATTCGTCTCGGTGTTCGTCGGCGCAATTGTCGATGGCGAGGCCGTCATCAGCCCAATCGAAGACACTGAGTAATTCACCAATTCCCGGTACCCGGTGAGGAGCGGATCATTTCTTCACTTGGGCATCTTGCACAAAGAATGTTTGGAGGTGGGTTGCGGCCCACCTCTTTGATTCTACGTAGAAACTGCGTTATAACACCTGCTTAATATTCACTGTCGAACGTAGAATCGAGTGGAAAGTACCCGTATGACCACAGATGCCCCCACTTTGACGACCCCACCGCAATCCCGGCTGAGCACCATGCTCGAATGGCTCCTAAATAACACCGTGCGCAACCCGTTACGGTTTGTCGGTCTCATCTTCCTCATTTACCTGCTGCTGGTCGCCTTCAATAACATCCGCATTGGGGAATACGAAGCTGATCAGTTCGTCCGCCAAATGATCTTCGGGTTGGCGCAGGGCAGCATTTACGCCCTCATCGCGCTCGGTTATACGCTGGTGTATGGCATCCTCTTGATGATTAATTTCGCGCACGGCGAGGTCTTCATGGCTGGGGCGTATGTCGGGTTTTTTGCGATCACGGCGATGGACAACAGCGGTATGCTGCAAGATCAGGCGTTGCTAGCGCTGCTGATCACGGTTTTCACCGGGATCACCGCTTCGGTCGTGATCGCGGTACTGCTGGAACGCATCGCCTACCGCCCACTGCGCAACATGCCGCGCCTCATCGCGCTGATCACGGCGATTGGCGCATCGATCACGTTGCAGCAGTTGTTTCTGCGGTTGTTTGGTGCCAGCACCCGCCGTTACCCGGATGCCAACCTGTATGCCTTTCCGAATCTGTTCCCGAATCAGGGCTGTGAGGTCATCGATGAGGTGCAAGTCTGCCGGGGCATCGACTTGATCGACGGGCGCTATGATGTGGTTGTGTTGGGGCTGGAACTCCGCATCCTGCCGATCCATTTTGTGGTGTTTTTCACGGCGCTGGTGCTGATGGCCGCGCTGTGGTTCTACGTGCAGCGTACCAAAACGGGCAAGGCAATGCGCGCCGTCGCGGAGGACAAAGCGACAGCCGCGCTGATGGGCGTCAATGTGGACAGCGTTATCGTGACGACCTTCGTCCTGGGCGCGGTGCTGGCCGGAGCGGGCGGGGTTTTGTTCGCTTTGTACAACAATCAGGTGTCGCCGTTTATCGGCTTCATCCCCGGCATCAAGGCATTTACGGCGGCGGTGCTGGGTGGCATCGGCAATATTCCCGGCGCGATGTTCGGCGGCCTGTTCCTCGGCGTGGCTGAGTCGGTGCTGCCCTCGATGTTAGGGCTGTCCTCACAGCTCAAGGACGTGATCGCCTTCGGGATGCTGGTGCTGTTCCTGATCTTCCGCCCCACCGGCATCTTCGGTGAGGTATTAGCGACGAAACGGGCGTAAACCATGATCAACCGCAAAACGTTTGAGTACGGGTTTTACGCCGCCGTCATCGCGGTGATTCTGGCGCTGACGGGCCTGTTTTCCATCTTCGAGCAACGTTTCGTCATCGACGACCGCCTCACGCTGAGCGCTGTCGCCCTGGTGCTGATGTTGGGTACGGCGGCTTATTTCACCGGATCGCAGGTGAAGAACGGCGACCGCGTCGCACTGACGATCAACACTGTCGTTGGCAGCGTGATCGTCGGTGGCGCGCTGGCGCTGCTGATCGTCATCGAGGCGACCATCGACCTGACGTTCGTCTTCCCCAACACGATCAATCCCGTCGGCGAGGCGCTCAGTTTCGGCGCTGAGTATCCGGGCAGCCTGATCGCGCTGTTGGTGTTCAGCGCGGGCGTGGGTGCGGTGATGTCCGGTTTGCTGATCATCCCGGCGCGCGCCCGGCAGATGATTCTGGCGAGCGCTGGCCTGACCATCGTCATCGGGCTGCTGCGCAACCAGATCGACAGCCTCATCACCCTGTCGGATGCGCTGGCGCTGGCGGCAGCCTTCGGGCTGGGTTTCGGTGTGGCGGTCCGGCGCGGCGCGGATCTGCCGACGGGGCAGCGGCTGCTGCTGGCGGCGCTGCCGGGGGTGGGCTTAGGCGCGGTTCTCGGCGTAATTGCCAGCGGCGGCGGGGTTGCAGAGGGCGGTATCCTGCGCATCGGTGAAAACGCCCCGCTGATCCTCGGCACCGGCGCGGATGCTGGTTTGATCGCGGCGGCGCTGAGCCTTGCCGTGATCCTTGGCGCGGTCGGTGCAGTCGGCGGGCTGCTGATGCGCTCAACACGCACATTCCATGACGGGATGCTCTATCTGGTTGCCAGCCTGTTGATCTTCGGTGTGCTCAACTGGCAGGA
>JAADYY010000475.1 GCA_010092805.1 Chloroflexota bacterium
TTTACGTATCGTCATCTGCCCATGCTGAGCCTGAACGCCGCCGAATTCGACTTTCCGCACCAGCCGCACCCGCTGTTCCAGTTCGTGGGGCCGATGGTCAATGTCGGGCGTGTGGAGATCGCACAGACGGATGACTCAACCGCACAAGATCGGCTGGAGGCGTTGTTCGCGCGGCGTCAGGCGGGGGAGTCGGAGGCGCTGATCTTCTGTGCGTTTGGGGCATTCTACCGGGGCGATGATACGGCATTCTGGCAGCGGATCATCGCGGCATTCGCGGATCGCCCGGAGTGGGATGTCGTCTTGGGGTTGGGTGGGCGCATCGACCCGGCCACGCTCGGCCAGCTACCAGCGCAGGTCCACGCGTTCGGCTGGGTGCCGCAGTTGCGGGTGCTGTCGCACGCCGACTGCGCGATCATTCACGGCGGCATCACCTCGATGAACGAATGTATTCAGCTCGGCGTGCCGATGCTCATCTACCCGTTCGATGTCACGGATCAGCATGGCAGCACGGCGCGCGCGGTGTATCACGGCACGGCGGTTGTCGGCGACCGCCGCCACGATGACGGCCCCACGATTCGCGGGCACATCGAGCGCATCCTGGCGGATGCGACCTTCAAAGCCAGCGTCACACAGATGCGCGCGCACTTCGAGCGCTACACCCGCGACCAGGTGGCGGAACGCACCATCGCAGATCTGATCCGCCAGGGCAAAAATCAGGGCTGATCTGCTGGGCGGGTGCGGCCCGTATACGGCTCGATTAACTCGCTCTCGCCCCCTACGGGTGTGTCGCGAAATCCTGGGTCAGGAGCGCGCAGCACCTCGTAGAAAAGCGCCAGCAGCGCACACAGGACACTCTCGCGGTCGGTGGCGACGACGGGCACCAGCGGTATCTCGGCGGGCAACCGCAGCGCAATCCGCAGATCGTCCACGTCCCAGGCATCCGGGTGATCCTGGAAATTGGCGGCCACAATATGCGGCACCGGGGCGTAGGACTGCGACGTTTCCAGAATCGCTTTGGCTTCGCGGAACGTCTCCGGTTTGGCGCTGTTGACCAGCACGACGGTGCCCACCATCCCCGCGGCCAGAATCTCCCACATGAAATCGAAGCGCCGCCGGCTGCCGGTGCCGAAGATATAGAGGATGAGATCATCCGCGACCGTGATCCGCCCGAAATCCATCGCGACCACGGCGTATGGGTTGTCGGAGGCTGTGGTGACCACCTGCGGAATCTCGCTGGCCGAGGCGATGAACGTCGATTTGCCGGAAGAAAACGGCCCAGTCACCAAAACCTTGACAGTTTCCGCGCGCGGCCCCTCCAGGAAATTTGCTGTGTCGGTGGTTTCTGTCTCGCTGGTCATAGTGCACGCTCCCCGCAGCTAAACCAAAGACATTATCACAAATATCGGCCTAATATAACTGAACGGGTCACCGACGGCTACCCAACGATCAAACCGGGTGCATTCGGATTCCGGGGCAAGTAAGGTGTTGCTGGTGGCGGCAGCCCTCACCCTCAATCCCGTTCCCGCCCGTGCCTGCGACACTGGAAGCGAAACGCGGGCCAAACAGCCAGCGGATCCATTCGCCCCTATTTCCGAATGCACCCATCAAACCTGCACGGGGTGGGTGGCAGCGCCCAGACTCAATTTGGCCTGCGCCGCTGCCAGATCGGCAGGCGAAGCACCGGACTCAATGCCGCTGAGGCTCAGCACCCTGTACAGCAGCGTCCGCAGCGCAGCGTAGACGCTCGCGCGGTCGGTGGCATCGACGGGCACCAGCGGCACCTCGGCGGGCAGCCGCAGTGCAACCCGCAGATCATGCACGTCCCACGCATTGGGGTGATGCTGAAAGTTGGCGGCCACGACGTAAGGCGCAGATGTGTAGGCAGTGTAGCGCTCCCGAATGGAGTTGGCTTCACGGAATGCCTCCGGCTTGGCACTGTCCACCAGCAGGACCATCCCCAGCAGCCCCACCTTGAGTATTTCCCGCATAAAATCGAGGCGGCGGCGACCGCCTGCCGCGAACAGGTACAGCACCAGATCATCCGCGACGGTGATGCGCCCAAAGTCCGTCGCCACCGAGACAGGCTGCTTTGTTTCGCTCAGCCCATGCACTTCCGTGTAGGTGGTGGGCAGTTCGCTGGCCGCGCTGATGAAGGTGCTTTTGCCCGAAGCGTACGGCCCCACCACAAGAATCTTGACGATCTCGACGGCGGTTTGCGGCGGGCATGTGGGTGATGCAGCCTTGCGTTTGGCAATCATGGTACTTTCCCCGCAGTGATGTTTAACCCATTGTCGCAAATATCAATTTTCGCTAACTCAGTGTATCACCAACGCCCGACCGTCGATTGCGGTACGATCTGGCTATTCGCAGCCTAAGCCGCTTCCTTGCTGGTTGCGAGCGATTGGATAGCGCATAGTGTCGCTTTTATCCCAAAATAACCCAAATATATCCCAAATTGACGGCAGCCGCCCAGGCCAAGCCAGGCACGAGCAGGGCAATCCCCCTCGTTCTCCCTCCCCAGAAGCCACCAGCGACTGCTTGCGCCCTCTAGCCCCAAAACGCCAGCAATCCGCCGATCGGCGGCGGTCACGGCGGGGGAGAACAGCATGTTGGCAGGGCGAGCAGGGGGTATTTGGCAGTCAATGGCAGTGTAGAACTAGTAGGTCGCAGAATATAAAAAAAAAAA
>JAADYY010000476.1 GCA_010092805.1 Chloroflexota bacterium
GCAGTGCTGCGCGACCGTATGGAGGATGCGGCGGCGCGCTGGACCGGGCGCGCCCACGCGCTGCGCACGCAGGTGACCCCGCCCAACCCCAACCTGATGATGTCCGCCTTCAAGACTTGGGTTGAAGCCGACCTCAACGACAACGAGTATTTGCGGGTGTGGCTGCTCTCACTGCCGCCCGAAGGCTTGCGCGCGCTGACAGTCCAGATCGCCCGTTTTTGCGCCGACCTGAACATTGACCTCAACTGGCTGCTGAGCGGCGACCTGGCGCTGGAGCCGCACGTCGAAGCCGCTGTCGCCGACATTGTTACCGACTACTGCCAGGCCTGCCTCAATGCGATCCGCATCCAGGGGCAGCTTGAAACCTTCCAGAATTACCAGACGCGCCTGAGCGAAATCGTCAAGAAGGATCAGCAGACTGTTGGCCAGGCGCTGCTGACCCAACTGCGCGACGAGAATCTTGTGCCACCCACCGCTGCGGATCTGCTGCTGGCTTCCGACGAAGAGTGCCGCGAATACGCGCTGCACACCATCCGCAACGCCGCCGAGCGCGACCGCGAGAAGTTCAAGCGCATCTGGGCATCGGTCGTCCCGGCGGAAGAGACCCCAGTCGTTTGATCAGGACGCGCTCACGTCAATGATGACTTTCTGCACCGCGTCCTGATACGCGAAGTTCATGGCGAAGGCCTGCGGGGCCTCCTTGAGTGGGAAGCGGTGCGAAATCAGCTTGTCCAAGTCGAGGGCCTGCGGGTGTTCGGTCGCCAGTTGGATCGCACGCGGGTAGGTGTGCTTCATCCGCCGCGACATCATAATTTCGAGGCCCTTGCGGCGCGCCTGTGAATGCTGCATTTGCAGGTTGTCGTCGCCGGGGATGCCCACCAGCACCAACCGACCGCCCAACCGCGCCATCCGCGCCGCCGTATTCACCGACTCATCGGCCCAGGCCGCCTCAAACACGACATCGACGCCGCGCCCACCCGTGCGATCCATGACAATTTGCGCCGAGTCGCCGTCATCGAGGGTGTAGGCTTCGGTCGCGCCCCATTTCAGCGCTTTTTCGGCCCGCCAGCGGAATTTATCGAACGCGAAGATCGGGTGCGCGCCGCTGAGCGCCGCCAACTGCGTGATCAACATGCCGATGCTGCCCACACCGATCACCGCGACGCTGTTGGCGACCTTCAGCGCCCCCAGATCGACGGCGTGAATCGCCACACCGAGCGGTTCCAGCAGCGCCGCCGCCGAATCGGTGACGGTATTTGGCACCGGAAAGCAGCCCCGCGACCCGGTGATCATGTATTCGCAGAGCGCGCCGTCATCTGGAAATAGGCCGTGAAAATGCAGCCGCGTGCACAGGTTCGGGTAGCCGTGCTCGCAGTTTTCGCAGCGAAAGCACGGCGTCGCGGGATCGGCGGCGACGCGCTGCCCCACGCACAGCGGCTGATCGTTGCCGTCGTGCGCGTCGGGGCCAACCGCTTCGATCACCCCGGCGAATTCGTGGCCGAGGATCACCGGCTGCGCCACAACAGTATCGCCGATGCGGGCATCTTCGTAATTGTGCAGGTCGCTGCCGCAAATCCCGACAGCGGTCACATGGAGCAGCACTTGCCCCGGCCCCGGCGGCGGCGGCTTCTCGATCTCATCAATTTGCAGGTTCTTCGGGCCATGCAGACGCGCGGCTAACATCATCGGCTGCCTTTATGGATTCACTCGATAGCCATTGCCACGATCATCACACTTCGAGCGCCAATTTGCAACACATCGACGCCTCAACAAACGAAATACAAAAGCGCCACCCACACGTATCTGGGTGGCGCTTGTTCCTGGCGTGTCTAAACGCCGTTAGTCCTGGTAATCACGCGACCAGAGATTCTCCAGGTCGGCGACGTTGGCCGGGGTCGCCACGCGGCCCGCCACCAAACACACATAATCACCGATGGGCATACCTTCGCCCATTACGGCGTCATCCATCATGGCTTCGTCGTCCATCGCTTCGTCCATCGCTTCGCCTTCGTCCATCATCGCGGCGTCGTCGGTCGCTTGCACCATATCGATGGCCGCACCGCAGACGGCTTCGGTCTCGGTAGCCAGCGCGCCAATGGCGTTGACGGCTTCGATGGCGTGGAAGAACGCATCGTAGGTGGTCGCCACGTCGATGTAGCCGCCTTCCATCGCTTCCAGGCCCTGCGGATTCAGATCCTGCGCGGCGATCCACATGTGGCCTTCTTCACCCGCCGGTGCCCAGCGATCCGCGGCTTCCAGCGCCGATTGCACCGCCGAGAAGGCGAAATCGCTGGCGACAAACATGCAGTTGGCGTCCGGGTTGGCTTGCAGCGCGTTGGCCGTACCAGAACGGAACAGTTCCGGGTTCCATTCG
Source organism: Chloroflexota bacterium (assembly GCA_010092805.1). GTDB lineage: Bacteria > Chloroflexota > Anaerolineae > Aggregatilineales > Phototrophicaceae > Flexifilum. The sequence goes on from JAADYY010000476.1 coordinate 2,375, forward strand.
GTGGGCACCTGCACCAGCGTCGTGTACACGTCGGTGGTCGCTTCGACATCCTGCCAGCCCTGCGAGCGGTTGACGGCGTTGATGTCTGTCAGCGCGCCTTGCAGCTCGATGCACTGGCCGGTCACGCCGTTCTCTGCCAGCAGCGCGGCGAACGCTTCAGCCGTCGTGATCGCCTGATTGTAGCTGTCCGCGCCCACGTGCGCGTTGGGCGGCACCACCGCCGACGCACGGTCAAA
>JAADYY010000477.1 GCA_010092805.1 Chloroflexota bacterium
AAAATTGGCGAAATCCCCCTGACGATTCACCCCATTTTCATCTAAGATAGTGTAAAGCCTATCGGCTTTATTATCTTCACCTCATGGATCGGTGTTACGATAGAAGGGAGATGTGAAAAAGCGCACAAACTCGAATTTTCCTGACGATCATAGTTCAGAATGGCGATGCTTATGCAAGCGAATGGCGCTCACCTAGACCCCATCGTGCAGATCCGCGACCTCAGCAAATCCTACGCCGAGGGTGGGGAAATGCGCGTCATTCTCACAGGTGTTGATCTGGCGATCACACCAGGTGAATTCTTCGTGCTGCTCGGTAAAAGCGGCAGCGGCAAAAGCACGCTGCTCAACCTGATGAGTGGCATCGACCGGGCTGATACTGGTCAGATTTGCATCACAGACACCGACATCACGGCCCTGAACGAACGCCAACTGACCTTGTTCCGCCGCGATCACATTGGGATCGTCTTCCAGTTCTTCAACCTCATCCCCACACTCACCGTCCTGGAAAATATCACCCTGCCGCTGGAATTGCGTGGCGCGAACCCGCGCCATGAGTTGCAGCGCGGCCATGATCTCCTGGCACGAGTCGGGTTAGGCGACCGCGCCGACGCCTTCCCGGATCAACTGAGTGGGGGTGAACAGCAGCGCGTGGCCATTGCGCGGGCGCTGCTGCACGAACCGGCGCTGGTACTGGCCGACGAACCGACGGGCAACCTAGACGAAGAGACAGGTGAACACATCCTGGCGCTGCTGCTAGAATTGACCCGAGACGCTGGCAAAACCCTGGTCATGGCAACCCACAACCCGGAAATCGTTCCGCTGGCAGACCGTGTCTGCCGCATACATGAAGGTAAACTCATCATCACTTCAAACCGCCAATCGGTGGTAGAGGAGCCTCTCTCATGACGGACCCTGACCCGAACGTGATCAAGCAAATTCTCGCTGAACTCCGCGATGTCAACAAAGACCGCCGCCGCACGGCCATCATGAAGCTGGGGATGCTGGGTGGTGACCAAGCGGTGAACACATTGATCATGGTCGTGAAGAATAAGCATGAAGACTTGATTGTGCGTGGGCGCGCAGCGATGATGCTTGGCAAAATGGGCGACCCGCGCGCCGTTGACCCGTTGATCGAAGCGTTAGAAGCGCCGGGTTTCCAGACGCCGCTCTATGCAGTGCAGTCGCTGGGCAACTTGGGCGACCCGCGCGCCATTGCGCCGCTGCGCCGGATGCTGAACACCAATCAAGGCAAGTTCCGCGAAGCCGCCCGCGTCGCGCTCGATAAGCTCGGCGATTCGGAAAGCGACGCCGAAACCGACCCGGTGCCCGTATTGGTCGAAACACGCTCCGACCAATAGCACCCACGCGCGCTATCCAGGCCGGGGGCACGCCGAGCGCCTGTGCCCCCGGCCCATCTGAAGCTCACATCACCACAAGTTAGAAAGCCAACCCATGCCCAGCCCAATCATCCTGCGTTTAGCGGGGCGCTATATGCGCCGCCGTTCGCTTCAAAGCGTCTTGTTCATCCTCGGCGTCGCGCTCGGCGTGGCCGTCGTCGTCGCCATCGATGTCGCCAACGCCTCGTCGGGCCGCGCCTTTGCGCTCAGCGCCGAAAGCGTCACCGGGCGCGCCACCCACCAGATCATCGGCGGCGCGACGGGCCTGCCCTCTGAGTTGTATCGACAAATCCGGCTCGATCTGGGGCTGCGCGATGCCGCGCCCATCGTTGAGGATTACGTGCTGGCCGCCGACCTCGACGATCTGCCACTGCGGCTGTTCGGCGTCGATCCATTCGCGGAACCGCCGTTCCGCTCCTACCTGGAGACGATTGATGTCGCGGGAGAGAATGAGAATGCGTTCGAAGCGCTGACGCAGTTCATCGCCGAACCGGGCGCAGCTTTGATCAGCCAGACGTTGGCCGACCGCTACGCCATCGCGGCGGGGGATACACTGGCACTGCGCGCCGGCGACCAGCGGACGGCGATCACAGTGATTGGGCTGCTGCAAGCGGGCGATAACGCCAGCGCGCAGGCCATCGACAACCTGATTCTGACGGACATTGCGACGGCGCAGGAATTGGTGGGCGCGGCGGGCACCATCAGCCGCATCGACTTGATCCTGCCCGACGGCTACGACCTCGACCAGATCCGCGCGCTGATGCCGCCCGGCGCGACGCTCACCACCCCGCAGAGTCAGAGCGCCGCGCTCAGCCAGATGACCGCCGCCTTCGAGCTGAATCTGCAAGCGCTGAGTCTGCTGGCGCTGGTGGTCGGCGTCTTCCTGATCTACAACACGGTGACCTTCAGCGTGGTGCAGCGCCGCTCGATCCTGGGTGTGCTGCGGGCGCTGGGCGCGACGCGCAATCAGGTGTTCGCGCTGATTCTGACGGAAGCCGTCATTCTGGGGGCCATCGGCACGCTGATCGGGCTGGGCCTGGGTGTGATCTTCGGGCGCGCGGCGGTGGGGCTGGTCGCGCAAACGATCAGCGATTTGTACTTCACCGTCAACGTGCAGAGCATCACCGTGCCCGCGCTGACGCTGCTCAAGGGCGCGGGGATCGGCGTGCTGGCGAGTGTGGGCGCGGCGCTCGTCCCGTCCGTTGACGCGACCCGCACCCCACCCGCCGGATCGCTGCGGCGGTCGGCGCTGGAAGCGCAGACGATCCGTTTGCTGCCGTTCATCACTGCGGCGGCGGTTGCGATGAACGGCATTGGGGTGCTGCTGCTGCAAGTGCCCACGCCCAACCTGCTGATCAGCTTTGGCGCGCTGTTCTTCCTGATCGTCGGTGGCGCGCTGTTCACGCCGCTGGCGCTGGTGATCGTCATGCGGCTGGCGTCACCCGTAGCCTACCGCATCTTCGGTGTACTCGGGCACATGGCCCCGCGTGCGGTTGTGCGCTCGCTCAGCCGAACCTCGGTCGCCGTCGCCGCGCTGACTGTCGCCGTCAGTGTGATCGTCGGCGTCAGCGTGATGATCGCCAGCTTTCGCGGCACGGTCGCCGATTGGCTCGAAACGACTCTCGGCGCAGATATTTACGTCTCGCCGCCGTTGCTGACCGCCGTCCGCGCGACCGATAACGTCGATGCAGAGGTGGCAGCGCGGGTCGCTGCGGTCGATGGCGTCGAGCGCGTCGTCGTCGGGCGGCAGGTGAATGTCGCCGCGCCGGATTTCCCGGAGCTGCCGCCCATCAATTTGGTCATCTCGACGGGCGAACTGGTCAGCGGGCAGCGCCGCTTTGTGTGGACGAACGTCGAGCAGACCGATTATTGGCCCGCGCTTGAAGATGGCGCGGTGATGGTCAGCGAGCCGTTCGCGTTCCGCCGCGACATCACCCCGGAGAACAACACGATCCGCCTGCTCACCGACAGCGGCCCAGAGACGTTCACGGTCGTGGGGGTGTACTACGATTACACCACCGATCAGGGGGCGGTGTTCATGGCGGATAACGTCTACCGCCAGCACTACGACGATCCGTACATCTCGACGGTCTCGGCCTTCATTGAACCTGACGCCGCCCTCGACACAGTGCTGGCCGCGATCCGCAGCGAAGCACTGGCCGGCACCGATCTGCTGGCGCAGAGCAACCGCGACTTGCGCGCCAACGTGTTTGAGGTGTTCGAGCGCACCTTCGCCATCACCGGGGCGCTGCGGCTGCTGGCGACGGTCGTCGCGTTCATCGGCATCCTCAGCGCGCTGCTCGCCCTTCAGCTTGAGCAGACGCGGCAGTACGGTGTCATGCGCGCCGTTGGCATGACGGGGCGGCAGTTGTGGCAATATACACTGCTGCAAACCGGGCTGATGGGCGGCGTGGCCGGGCTGCTCGCGCTGCCGATTGGGTTGGTGCTGGCCGTTGTGCTCGTCTTCGTGATCAACGTGCGCTCATTCGGCTGGACGCTCCAGATGATCCTCAGCGCCGATGAGTTCATCCTGGCGTTCGCCGTCGCGGTGATCGCGGCGTTGGCTGCCGGGGTCTACCCCGCTGGGCGGATCGCGCGACTGCTGCCCATGCGCGCCCTCCGCAGCGAATGATCGACGCTGGGGCGCTCGCCGATCAGGTGTGTGAACGCCCCGGCAATTTTCCTTGCAATATCTTGACAACTCTGAACCTTTTTGACCCTTTACAGACCATAAAGCCGTGCTATACTGTTAGTGTCTCGGCAGAGTCCGAAGGGTATGCGCTACAAGAACGCGCCACATCGCCTTGCGAGGGCTGGCTAGCAGATTCTTAATCTGTGTTGATACCTTCTTCACATCGGCTTGGGCTGCGAGACACTCCCTGAGGGGCGTATACGACGCCCCTCTTCCGATAACCGGGAGGTTACACGGTGAGAGACAACGAATTCATCATCAAGAACACCCATCGGGGCTTGTGGTATCAGGACGGCGTGCTCACGCAGATTCTGGAGGCGGGCCGCTATCAACTGCCGCGCCGCCGCCTGTTCCGCCGTAAGCCAGAAGTCGAGATCTTGCTGGTCGATATGCGCGAACGTGACCTGACGATCAAGAATCAGGAGATTCTGACGGCGGATAAGGTCGCCATTCGGGTGAGCATCATCGTGCGCTTCCGCGTCACCGATCCGCAAGCCGTGATTCAGGAAGTGGAAGACTTCGAGACGCGCATCTATTCGGATGTGCAGTTGGCGGCCCGGCGCTCGCTGGCGTCGATGACGCTCGAACAGATCATGACGAACCGCAATCAGCTCAGTGAAGACATCCTGGCCGACGTGACCGAATCGGCGGCCAGCTACGGTGTGTCGATCCGGCGCGCCGACGTGAAGGATCTGATCTTTCCGGGCAACTTGCAGGACATCATGAATCGGGTGCTTTCGGCGGAACGCATGGCCGAAGCGCGGCTGATCGAGGCACGGGCGAAGGCGGAGGTCGAGCGCATCGAGGCACAGACGGAGGCCGACGCGCGCCGTATCAGCAGCGCAGCCGACGCCGAAGCGACCCGTCAGGCAGCCACCGCCGAAGTCGAAGCCGAGCGCATCCGCACGGAAGCCGAAATCCGCGACCTGCGCGCCCGCGCGGAAGTGGCCGGGGCCTACACCGAACATCCGGCGTTGCTGCGCCAGCTTGAACTCGAAGCGCTGCGGGATCTGTCGCGGTTGGCGAGCGCCCGCATCTACATCAATTTCGGGAGCAACGGCGACGGGCGTGGCGGCGCTGCCAGCAACGGCAGCAACGGCTTCAGCGTAGGCAGCGACGACTGAGCGTTGATCGATTAGGGCTGATGAGATGAGATCCCGCTCAGCCGTTCTTGACGGGCGGGATCATCGGGATTATCATCATCCATATGAATATTACACGGTGCCATAGCTCAAGCGCCACGCTGCGAATGCCGTCACGTCTGATGCCGATGCAAGACAGATGTGAGGATGCTGCACGTCGCTGAGCGGCGCGGCCAGCAAATCCCAATCGGGTCCGATCATGCGAACCGTCTGTCTTGTGACAGGCGGTTTTTTGTTGTCCCGGCGGCGGCCTGCGCACGCAAAATGTGGCACAATCCCCGCCAATTCAATCGACGATCAGCGAGCGAGTCTGCAAAAGGATCATTGCCAACATGAGTGACTACATTCACGTTTCGGTCGCGTGGCCGTATGCTAACGGTGACTTACACGTCGGCCATCTGGCGGGGGCTTACCTGCCCGCCGATATATTCGCCCGCTACCACCGCCTAAAAGGGAATCGTGTGCTGATGGTCTCCGGGTCGGACAGTCACGGCACGCCGATCTCGGTGGAAGCGGATAAACGCGGCATCCCGGCCAGCCAGATCTTCGGGCGCTATCACGAACGGTTTCTGCAAACGCAGCAGAAGATCGGCATCAGCTACGACCTGTTCACGCACACCGATACCGAAAATCACCACCGGATCGCGCAGGATATTTTTCTGCTGCTGCTGGAACGCGGCCATCTGTACAAAGAGAGCCAGAAACTGCTCTACAGCGAGTTCGAGAAGCGCTTCCTGCCAGATCGCTATGTGGAGGGCGAGTGCTACGTCTGCAACTACCCGAACGCACGCGGCGATCAGTGCGACAACTGCGGCAGCCTGCTCGACGCCACGCAACTGATCAACCCGCGCAGCCGCAATCACCCGGAAGAGACACTGATCGTCCGCGAGACGGAGCACTACTTCCTCGCACTCGGCAAGTTCACCGATCAACTGCTCGCCTATATCGATGGTCACGAAGCGCACTGGCGCGCCAACGTCGTGCGCTTCAGCCGCAACTTCATCGCCGAAGGGCTGCGCGGTCGCCCGATCACCCGTGACATCGATTGGGGTATCCGCGTGCCGTTGGACGGCTGGGATGAAAAGCGCCTGTACGTCTGGTTTGAGGCGGTGATGGGCTATCTGACGGCCAGCATCGAATGGGCGCAGCACATCGGCGAGCCGGACGCCTGGAAACGCTGGTGGTACAACCCCGATGCACGGATCTACAACTTCATCGGCAAGGATAACATTCCGTTTCACGCGGTCATCTGGCCGGCGGAGTTGTTCGGCATCGACGGGATCTATAACGATGGCAGCGCCAACGGCAACGGGGCGAACGCCACGCCGCTGCAACTGCCCTACGACATCCCCGCCAACGAATTCATGAACATTGAGGGGCAGCAGTTCTCGAAAAGCCGCAATTGGGCGATCTGGCTGCCAGATCTGCTGGAGCGCTACCAGCCGGACGCGATCCGCTACTACGTCGCGGCCACCTTCCCGGAAACACGCGACGCCGACTTCGATTGGGACGGGTTCCTCAGCCGTGTGAATAACGAACTCGTCGCGGCGTGGGGCAATCTGGTCAACCGGATGCTCGGCTTCGCCTACAAACGCTACGACGGCAAAGTGCCGAGCTACACCGCCCTCGCAGACGAGGACGCCGCACTGATCGCGCAAGTGGAGGCGGGGTTCGAGACGGTCGGCGCGTTGCTGGAGGCGGTCAAGCTGCGCGAAGCGCTCAGCACCGCGATGGGTCTCGTGCGCGACGCAAACAACTATCTGAGTGTGCAGGAACCCTGGAAACGCATCAAGGAAGATCCAGAGGCCGCCGCGCGCACGGTTTACACGATTCTGCGCGTGATCGACAACCTCAAAATTTTACTGGCACCGTTCCTGCCGTTTTCGTCGCAGCAGGTGCATGAATATCTCGGCTATGACGGGCAGTTGTTCGGCGCACAGCAGATCGTCACCATCGACGAGGCGGCGGGGGCACATCAAGCGCTGACCTACGACGGGAGTCAGGCGGTCGGGCGCTGGCAGATCAGCGCTTTGCAGCCGGGGCAGGCGCTGCGCCAGCCGGGGCCGTTGTTCGTGAAGCTGGAACCGGAGATTGTCGACCAGGAGCGGTCGGCGCTCGGCCAGCCGCGTGAAGAACAGCCCATCGAGGTGTGAGCATGGCCCGGAGCCAGCCGGGCATCAAGTCGAAGATCAGGCTTGACCCGGCTGCGGCCTTATGCTATATTTGTG
>JAADYY010000478.1 GCA_010092805.1 Chloroflexota bacterium
ACACTCGGTGGGCAGATCGTCGCGGGGCCGATCTATTCGGCGGTGGGGCGTGTGTGGCAGCAGACGCCCGCAGAGCGCGAACAAGACCTGGCGCTGCTGACCAAACACCTCAAGGATCTGTCGGCGTACGCAGCGGATAAGGGCGCGGTGTTGTGCCTTGAACCGCTCAACCGCTTTGAGACGAGCTTCGTCAACTTGGCGGAGCAAGCCGTCGAAATCGTTGACCGCGTCGACAGCCCGGCCTGCAAGATCCTCCTCGACACCTTCCACATGAACATCGAGGAGAAGTCCATCGGCGATGCCATCCGGCTCGCGGGTGGGCGCATCGGGCACTTCCACACGTGCGAAAACGACCGGGGTGCGCCGGGTTCGGGGCATGTGCCCTGGGCGGAAGTGGCGCAGGCGCTCAAAGATGTCAATTACGACGGGCCGCTGGTCATCGAATCGTTCACCAGCCAGGTCAAGACGATTGCCCGCGCCGCAGCGATCTGGCGCTCGTTCGCGCCATCACAGGATGCGCTGGCCACCGACGGGCTGGCCTACCTCAAGCAGTTGATGGCATAGGGCGCGAGATGAATAGATATTGGTGGATCACACGGCGGATGGGCGGGGTGGCGCTGATCATCCTGTTGGCCGGGCTGATCATTGGCGCGCTGACAGGCAGCACCTATACCAGCGTGATTGTACAGGCGATCCCGTTTGTGGGGGCGCTGGTCGCGCTGATTCTCATGTTCGCGCTCAGCATCGTGCTGACCGCGATGCGCTTCAACGGCCAGATCCCGGCCCGCACCCATCGCCCCATTGAACTGACGCTGATCGCCGGGATTCTCATCGGCGTGGTGCTGCTGTTCCAGCCCTTCCACGTGATCGGCTACACCTATGGATTTCCGCTGCTGCTGCTCTCGACGCTGGGATTCATTTTGTGGAGCCACGTGATTCCGAAAAGTGCGCAGCGCACCACCGGGACGTTCTCACGCGGCCAGCACTTGATCGGGGCAGCGGCTGGGGTGGTCGTTGCGCTGGTCATGTTTGGATTCTTCTTCACGACCGGCCAGCCGAGTGAGCCTTATGGGATGCGCCAGCGCGCCTGGGATTTCACCGACCCTGCGGAGCAAGCCGAGATCGCCGCTGAAGCACAAGCTGAGTTCGTGAGCGTGTCGGTGCCGTTTTTTGTGTTCATGAGCCTATTCCCTGGCACCCTGGTCTATTTCGTCGTCCGTGAGGCAGCGGCTGGCTCGGCACAAACACCAGATCAACCACAGCCCAATTTACCGTCTAGCGCAGCGACGCGGATGCGCGATGCTGCCTGAATATTGCTGGCAGAGAATGCTAAACTCCAGGAGATTCTTTCGATGAAACGCATTTCAATTGGATCATGGAACTTCAACATTGGCCCCTACGCCGAAAACCCGGTGCCGTTTGATGAGGTGCTGCAGCGCTTGCAAGCGCTCAACTTCGACGGCATCGAACTCGGCGGCTTCAACGGCTACCCCAATCCCGACAATCACCCCACCAAAGCCGACCGTGACGCCCTCCTTGAAAAGATGAAAGCGCACAACCTGGGCTTCTCTGGGCTGGCGGCGGATCTGTGGGGCGAGCACCTGATCGACACAAATGATCAGAGCGCATATCTCGACGCCTTCACCAAGAATGCCGATTTCGCCCGTGACCTGGGCATCGGCGGCATTCGCGTCGATACGGTGCAGCCGCCGACGATCTTCGATCAGGTCGATTACGACACGGCGTTCAACCGGGTGGTCGATACCTGGAAAACCGCCGCCGACATCGCTGCCGAACGCGGTCTGTACGTCACCTGGGAATTCGAGCCGGGCTTCGCCTTCAACAAGCCGTCCGATATTGTCAAGATCCATGACGCGGTGGGCAAGTCGAACTTCGGCATTATGTACGATACCTGTCACGGGCAGATGGTCGCTGTGGTGGGCGCGCGTCAGCCCGGCGAAAAAGAAACGCTGCCCGGCGGTCAGGTCGAATTTATCAACATGCTCAGCGGGCGCATCAACCACATCCACCTGATCGACTCGGACAATACCTGCCACAAGGACGCCGACGGCAACGACGAAACCTCCGCACACCCGCCGTTTGGGGCTGGCGTCCTCAACTTTGATGAATTGGTGCCGCTGCTGGTGAAGGAAGATGTCGGCCATGATTGGTGGACGATTGACCTGTGCTTCTGGGACGATGCCTGGCGCTTCACGGAAACCTGCAAAACATACATCGATGAACTGAACCAGAAATACGGCTGAGGTTTGAGCGAATCCAGCCGATAAATCGCGTCGTGGGCGGTTCAAGCGCCGCTCACGACGCACAAGACAATCAGATTATTGACTCATCACAAAATTGGAGCGGCGACGATGGCAACACCGTTAAATATTGGCATGATTGGTTATGGATTTATGGGGCGGGCGCACTCGAACGCCTACCGCAAAGTCAATACATTTTTTGAACTTGAACATCAGCCCGTCTTGAAAGCCGCCTGCGCGCGCAAGGAAGCTGAAATCAAGACCTTCGCCGATACTTGGGGCTACGAATCCATCGAAACGGATTGGCGCAAACTGGTTGAGCGCCCCGACATCGACGCCATCGATATTTGCGCGCCGAACAACCTACACCACGATATCACGCTGGCGGCGGCGGCCAACGGCAAGATGATCCTGTGTGAAAAGCCGCTGGCGATGAACGTTGCAGAAGCCGAAGCGATGACGCAGGCGGTTGAGCAGGCCGGGGTGCCGACGATGGTATGGTACAACTACCGCCGAGTACCGGCGATCTCCCTGGCAAAGCAGATCGTCGATGAGGGCCGGGTCGGCAGGCCGTTCCATTATCGCGCCACCTATCTACAGGACTGGACGATTTCGGAAAGCGTGCCGCAGGGTGGCCCGACGCTGTGGCGGCTGGATATTGATGTGGCCGGGTCGGGTGTGACCGGCGATCTGTTGGCGCACTCGATTGATACGGCGATGTGGCTCAACGGCCCCATCACCTCGGTGACAGCAGCGACCGAAACCTTCGTCAAGGAGCGGATGCACGCGGAAACCGGTCAGGTGCAACCCGTTGGCATTGATGACGCCTGCATGTTCCTGGCGCGGTTCGCCAACGGCTCAATGGGCACGTTCGAATCCAGCCGTTATGCACGCGGACGCAAGAATTACAACACATTCGAACTCAACGGCGAAGGCGGTGCCGTCTTCTTCGATTTGGAAGACCCGCAGTTGCTGCAATTCTTCGAGTACCAGCAGTTGCAGTCTGGCAAAAAGGTCGAGGATCACCTGACGGGTTGGCGCAGCATCCACGTCTCGAACTTCGAGCACCCGTACATGGATCGCTATTGGGTGCCGGGCACGACCATCGGCTATGAGCACACCTTCATCAACGCGCTGGCCGATTTCATCGCGGGGGTCGAAAGCGGCAACCATACGCAGCCTGATTACCGCAATGCGCTGCAAACGCAGAAAGTGTGCGACGCCGTGATCGAGTCGGCAAAAACCGGGCAGTGGGTCAACACAAACGTCGAACTGTAAACAAGCACATACGTTAACGCATTGATCGATCAGCCTCTCTCATGTGCGTTGCAGCTCATGGATCGAGGCTGATCGTTGAGCTTTAGATCGTCACCAGGCGGTGTAGCCCCCGTCAATGACAAGGTTCGACCCGGTGGCGAAGCTTGCCGCATCCGATGCCAGATACCACACCGCATTCGCCACATCTGCTGGCTCGCCGATGCGACCCTGCGGCGTGTTCTCCAGCCACACGCTGCTCCATTCCGCTTTGCTGAGGCCCACTTTGGTCAGTTCCGTGCCGATGTAGCCCGGCGATACCGCATTGACGCGGATGCCGCGCCCAGACCATTCCGCCGCCAGTGACTTCGTCATCATAATCACGCCCGCTTTCGAGACGTTGTACGCGGCCTGTGGCTGCGGTTTGTTGACGATAATCCCAGACATCGACGCGATGTTGACGATCACGCCGCTACCGCGCGCCAACATATGCTGCCCCACCGCGCGGCAGCACCAGAACACACCATTGAGGTTGACATTGATGGTGTTGAGCCAATCGTCATCAGAGGATTCTTCAGCGGCGATGTTCTTCACAATGCCCGCGTTATTGACGAGAATATCGATGTGCCCAAAGTGAGCGACCACCGCCGCGGTCATGGCCTCCACGCTTGCGGAGGTGCGCACATCCGTCTCGAAGAATGCCGCGCGCCGCCCCAACGCCTCAATGTGTGCGACAGCCGCCTGACCTGTGTCAGTGTGAAATTCCGCGACCGCGATGTCTGCGCCTGCGCGCGCCAGCGTCTCGGCAATCGCCAGCCCAATCCCTCGGCCAGCGCCCGTCACCAACGCGATCTTACCGCTCAAATCCATCGGATTGGTAGACATAGTCATAAGCTTATTTCACCTTTTGTGTAAATCGTTGCAAAATCATTTTCGACCCATCACGCTTTCGACGTCAGCGCAATTGGTGGATCGTCGTAAATTGTGGATGGACAGTCCGTAGGATACATCATTGGGGGCATGGTGCCGAGTCATAAGACTGACCCGCGAATGAGTCATCGTAGATTTGATGCACCCAGAGGGACTCGAAACCCCGGCACGTGGTTCCGAAGACCACTGCTCTATCCACTGAGCTATGGGCGCTTGCAACCAATACAGAATTATTGTAATCCAGTTCGCGCCGTCATCAAATGGCGATTCGCGCTTGCAGTTCGCGCTGATTGCGCTGTGTAACCGCCAGCCCCACCCGATCCGCGAGTTGGGTTTGCACCTGCGCGGCCTGCGCCAGCAGCGTATCGGCGTGATCGAGCGCGTTCAGCTTGATCAGCAGCGCCGCAAGATTTGCCTGCGCGCGCGCCAGCGCAAACACATCCCCCACCTGCTCAAGCAGCGTCACCGCGCTCGCCAAGTAGTCATACGCCGCGCTCACATCACCCTCCAGATCATAGCTGCGCCCGATGATCGTGTGCAGATTAGCCGCAGCGGCCAGATCCTCGGATGTGTGCGACAGCGCCTGTTCGGCAAGCGTGCGACATTGGGTAAACTCTTGTTGTAGCAGATGCGCCTCGCTGCGCAGCGTCAACACACGGGGCGTCTGCGGCAGTGATGCCAACATCTGCGCGACCGCCGCGCCTTCCTGCAAATCGATGGCGATTTGAGCCTCCTCCAATGCCAGCGTTTGCAGCAGCATCGGCGCCTCACGCCGCGTTAGATGCCGCCGTGCCTGTGTAAAGTGATCGATGGCTGCTCGATAATTCCCCCGCGAGCGCGCCAGAATCCCCCACTCGATCAGTGCGTTGGCCTGCGCCGTGAACGCGCCTTGCATCCCCCAAGCGCGCACCGCCCATGCCAGCAACTGCTCGGCGGCAGCCCATTCACCCAACCGCCGCAGACACACGCTGTACCCCAGCAGCAGATCTGGCGCGACTGACTCAACACCTTCAACCAGCGGCGCAAGGATCGCGCGCCAATTGGCCCACCGCCCCAACCGGACTCCGGCCCGACAGCACGCTTGCACCCACACCAACCGCTGATCGTCGCTGAGCGGCGGCCAACCAGTGCGCAGCATTTGCTCGACAACCGTCAGCAGCACGCCATCCGGTGCAGCCCGGCGCTCAGCCAGATGATCGAGCAGCAGCTGGACATCACGCTGGATGTTTCGCAACTGTGTGGATTGTTCCTGCAAAAAACGCTGTGCCGCCGTCACCAGCCAGCGCACCGACTCATCGCCGGTCGCTTGCTCCAGAATATAGCGCTGGCGCAGCCGATCAACCGCCGCTGCTGTGATCAGCGGTGCCCACAGATCGAGCAACGCCTCAACCGGAGCGCGACCGCCGGGGAACAAGGCATAAGCGCACCACGCCCGCCGCGCCGATTCATCCAGTTGGGTGAGCACCTCCGCAAACAGCAGCGTTTGCACCTGCTGATCGATGGCGGGCCAGTGGCTGTAATTCAGGTGCCGCGCCGCCAGCTTGAGCGCCTGTGGGTTGCCACCGACTGCCTGGTAAACACTCGCAGCGGTCTCGCCCCACCCCTCGGCGGCAGCCGCGCCGCCAGGCAGCGCATCCCGAAACAGGGCGGCGGCTTCATCAGCAGCCAGCGGCGGCAGCGAGATATGCGCCTCTGTCGCGATCACTGGCACGAAGCGGCGGCTTGTCAAGCACACCAACGCTGGACTCAACCTGTGCAGCAGCGCGCGCAGCCCATCGAGATCATCGGCCAGCGAATCGATGCCATCAACAACCACCGCCGTTGACCACAGCAGCAGATAGTCACGCAGATCGACCGCCGCCGCATCGTGCAGGAGTGTTTCGGTCAGCCGCTCACGGATGAACTGCACATCGCCAGGCGCATCCACCCAAACGACGGCTTCCAGCGCATCCGCCGCAATCTGGCGCTGGATAACCTGATGCACAAATGCGGTTTTGCCGATTCCCGGCGGCCCCGTGACGATCACGTGGCGCGGCGAGCGTGTGTCGATCTGAGATTCGGCTATCGCCAGCAGCTCAGCGCGCCCATGTAAGCGCAGCGCCACACCCAACGGCAGCGCCGCCATCAAATGCCGCTGCCGCTGATCGCGCCGTGCTGCTGTCTCCGCTTCGGTCAAGCGGTCGGTGAGCAGCCGCACCCCGTACTGTTGATACCGACGCGAGGTCCGTGTATCAACGCCGAACCAACCGCTCAACTGCTCCTGAGTCAAGTTCAGATCGGCGCGCACATAGCGATAGTACAGCAAACTCCAGGCCGCCAGATCGGTGCTGTCGGCCTGCCCATCGGCACGGATCGCGGGTTCGACGGCTTGCAGCGTCTGATCGATCTGCGGCTCAGGCAGCCCGAAGATCCGGCGCAGCGCCGTCAGCGCGTCGCCGATGAGATCAACCAGCAGCGTGCGCAGTGCGTAATCGCGGATGTGCGGGCCGGCTGGCAGCTCCGGGCGTGTGATCCGAAGCTCAACCAGCAGCAGGTGAGTTAACGGGTTCGCTTTGGGCGCAGATGCCGTGTACAGCAGCGTATCCAGCGCATCACCCACGCTCTTCGGGCTGATGAAGGGGGCCGCCGCGATCAACAGCGTCTTCCCAGTTCACCAATGCCCATCGGGGAACGTATTGACACTGGAATGGTGCCCGATGCGTTTGTACATCTGAAAGCCGGTGAATGGGTGCCCCAGAATCCCATCGTGGATGGCCCATGAGCGCGACCGCACACGCCGCCAGGCATCTGGGGGGCGAAAGATGTTGTCTGGCGTCAATTTTTGATGGAGTTCGCCACCCGGCTGGAACTCCTGATGAATCCACACCATTTCTTTGTGGCCACGCACATAGCTGAAGCCGTAACGCTCGAACAGCACCGCGTTATGATAGGCCAGCGGCTCGATGAAAAAGACATCATGGCCCATCCGCTCGATGAACGCTTCAAAGACCGGCACCGCCCGACCAAAGACTCGCAGCCCTGCACGCACCTGACCCGGTGCCAAGCCAGCACGCAGCGCCGCCGCTTCTGCCGCCAGATTCCGCGATGTGGTGCCGAGTTGAGTCGAATTGCCCTCTTGATCGACATCGATGTTGTAGCGCGGCGCGTCTGGGTTGTTGACGACCATCAGCAGCACCAGCAGTTGATAGTTGAATGTATCCGCCATGTTCAGGTACAGCATCGGGTCGAGGTCGGTGGCGCGCCGCCGCACCGTCACTTCGAGTACGCGGCTGCCGGGCGGGCAGCGAAACCACACGACGCACTGCCCATCCACCGTCAGCGTCTGGCGGTCTACCCCATAATGGGTGAATAACCAGTCTGGCAGTATGGTTCGGTAAATCGCAAGCTTTTCCGCCTCCTGCAAATCATTGATCTCACGGATCGAACTCGGCCACAGCATTTGGGCCATCGTCACTCCCGGTAGCTATCTTTTAGTGCGCGCCGGATCTGACGGTCGGCGTCCCGTTTGGCAATATCGGCCCGTTTATCGTACTGCTTCTTGCCCCGCGCCAGCGCAATCTCGACCTTCGCCCAGCCACGCTCCAGAAAGACCATCGTTGGGATGATCGTATAGCCGCGCTCCCGCGACCGCGTCATGATCTGCGCGATTTCGCGTTTGTGCAGCAGCAGCTTGCGCGGGCGCAGCGGGTCGGTATAGCCGTAAGTACCCGCCTGATCATACGGCGAAATATGCACCCCCATCAGCCACAATTCACTGTCACGCTCCTGCACAAACCCCTCGCTTAACTGAATACGATTCGCGCGGATCGATTTGATCTCGGAGCCGGTCAGCACCAGCCCAGCATCGTATTTGGTCTCTAGCTGATAGTCGTGGCTGGCTTTGCGGTTTTTGCTGATGATTTTCCTGCCACTCTTGACTTTGGCGTTAGAACCTCCGCCATTCTTTTTACTCATCCTGAATACTCGCTAACTGTAACTGCTCCTGTAAATACCGGACACCCTCGCCGAGTTCGACATCGCGTCCGCTCTCATCAGGGATCATGGGAATATCTGGCTGCAAACCGGACGAATCAAACGACTGTTGGCTGGGCGTGAACCATTCTGATGACGTGACATGCAGCGACGACTGATCCGAGAGCGGGTGGATCTCCTGCACGGTGCCCTTGCCGAACGTCGTCTGGCCGATGAGAATGCCACGCCCCCGATCTTGAATCGCGCCCGCCACCAATTCCGCGCCGCTGGCTGTGCGCCCATTGACCAGCACCACCAACGGCAGATCAACCGCGCCGCCACCCGCGTCGCCGTTGAAGACTGTCTCGCCCTGATTGTCCTGCTCATAAACGAGTACACCCGCGTCGACGAACTCGTCGGCCACCTGGATCGACTCTTGCAGCAGGCCGCCCGTGTTATCACGCAAATCTACCACCAGCGCCCCCACACCGCTGGCGCGCAGTTCCGCCAGGCCGGTGGTCAGTTCGTCCGGCGTCCGCCCTGTGAAGCGCATGATCTGCACGTAGCCCAGGCGCTCGTCTTCCTGGAGCACACGCCACACCACCGACGGAATGTTGATCACATCAAACGGGATGAAGATCGTCAGTTCGGCGGTGTCGCGCGCTTTGGTCACCGTGATTTCGACGCCGTTGCCATCGGCGACTTCGCCACGCAGCATCTGATCGAGCGCGTCCTGCGGCAGGCTCAAATCGACGCGTTCGCCGTTGATAGCCTGCAAAATGTCGCCTTCCTCGATTCCCGCACTCTGCGCCGGGCTGCCCTCGAAGGGGAACAGCACCAATTCGCCCGCCTCAGAGCGCTGGAGCTGCACGCCGATACCGCCATACGTCCCGGCCAGCACATCAGACTCGCTGGCCGCCACCGGTGGATCGATGAAGAACGTGTACGGGTCGGCCAACGTCGCCAGCATCCCGCGAATGGCGGCATATTCGCGCTCGGTGGGGCTGGGCTGCTCGCGCAGATAATGCCGATCCAGCAAACCCTGAATCTCGCTGAGCAGTGGATAGTCTTGCGAGGCAGCCGTCGCGGCCCCGACGGGCATCGACAGCCCCACAAGATCGCGAAAGAAGAAACCGGCTGCGAAGACGAGGGCTAAACCCGTGCCAATCGCCAGGCCCAGCAGAATTGACCGGGTAAAGCCACCTGATTTTTGAGAATTGTTGTGCATCATAGTCCGCTTAACGATTATGATGGATGTAGACAGATTCTAACACCCTACGCCGCAAACCTAAATAGCATGTTTTGAACTTATCGCGGTGGGTGGCGGTCTTGTTGTCGGCAAATCGCCGGGCTTACCTGCCGGAGATGCACATGCATGACGCAACTATACCTTTGTCCAGGGTCGTCCCGACCAAAGCTGTTCAAGGACCACTGGCGCGCCGCGTCTGACGCCTTGTTTAAATCTACACGATCTTTATATGGTACCAAATGGCTGCTATGAGTCACTGGCATGGTGCGGTTGCCCAGCCAACCCCGCCACTTGGTACCGATCTCGCCCGTGAAACGATGGGATAAAGCCGGAGTCTTTATCATGGATACTGTGATGAATGCTGAACTGCAAAAACCCTTGGTCCTGGTCGTCGACGATGAAGTCAACACGACCTTGATGATCCAACACATCTTTGAACGCGAAGGCTACCGTGTTGAGCGCGTGATGAACGGCCTGGACGCGCTGGACGCCGCCAAGAACCTATCGCCCGATCTCATCCTCCTAGACATTCTCATGCCAGGCATGAACGGCTTTGAGGTGCTGCAACAGCTCCGCGAGGATGTGGAGACCGTCAACATCCCCACCATTATGATCACCGCGAACGCCCGCGAACCGAAAGACGTGGCGCGGGGCATGAATCTGGGGGCGGATGACTATGTGTACAAACCGTTTGCGCCACAGGAACTGCTGGCCCGTGCGCAGAGCAAAATCCGGGCACGGCAGCTTGAAGATGCGCTGCAGAGCCGCACCCGTGAACTTGAGGCGCTGCTGCGCTTCAGCGACGAATTGAACGTCCATTTGCAAATCAGCGAAGTTCTCGATCTGATTCCGCATCTGGTGCTGCAACTGCTGCCGGGCGACCTGGCGATCATCCAGACCATCGACGAGTCCGGCGCGCTGGCGGACGCGCGGGCATTCAACCGCACAAACCCAGAAACTAACCTATCGGCAAATAAATCAGCAGGTGAAGCGGCGGACGAAACGGCCCTGTACACGGTGCTTCAGTCGGCTAATCCCATCATCTGGCCGCAAGATCCGCCGTTGCTGGCGGGCTTCCCCAACGGCATGGCCGTGCGGGTGCGCCACGATGCCGATGTGTTGGGCCTCTTGATCGTCGCCAGCCGAACGCAAGCGTATGATGAACGCCAACTCCGCCTCTTCGAGGGCATCGCCCATCAGGCGGGGCTGGCGCTGCGCAACGCGCAGCTTTACGCCATCCAGGCCAATTACGCGCTGCACCTGGAAGACATGGTGGAAGAACGCACCGCCGAACTGCGCAACGCCCAGCAGATGCTGGTGCGTTCGGAAAAACTGGCGGCCATCGGTCACCTGGCCGCCAGCATCGCCCACGAGATCAACAACCCGTTGATGCCCATCGGCAACCTGCTGGAAAGCCTCGTTGAGGAGCTGACCGAACAGAACATCCCGCTGAACCTGCGCGACATTGAGATCATTCAGGAAAGCTTGGAGCGGATTCGCCGGATCGTGGCGCGGCTGCTGGAATTCTCGCGGGACACCGACGGCGAACTGCAACCGCTCGATGTGGGCGTGCTGTTGGAGAGCGTGATCAAGCTGAACCGCAAATACTTTGAACATGAGCGCATCGAGATTGCCGCCGAGATGGAACCGACGCCGCTGGTGTTTGGCAGCAAAGATCAGCTCGAAGCGGTGTTCATGAATTTAGCGCTGAATGCCCAGGCCGCCATGGCGGGCGGTGGCAAGCTGGTCGTTGCCACCCACCCCGATCAGGAGCAGGTCGTGATCGAGTTTCGCGACAATGGCTGCGGCATTCCGCAAGACAAGATCGGGAAGATCTTCGACCCGTTCTTTTCCACGAAAACCAACGGCACCGGGCTGGGCTTGTTCGTCAGCTACGGCGTCATCGAGGGGCATCAGGGCACCATCGAAGTGGACAGTGAAGAAGGCGTGGGCACCTGCTTCACTATCCGCCTGCCCGCCTACGCCGATGGGCAGTGAGCTTGCGGGATCGCGCCGCTACTGAGCCACCCACGCGCGCTGAAAGTCGCTTTCGCTCAGATCCCCTGCGGCGAAAGCGACCGCCGCTTCTCGATCCACCGCGATCTGAAGCAGGGATTGATCGTTGTCGCAGTCGATCATGTGCGCGCCAATCGCCGCGAACCCGGCATCGACCGTCGGGCTGATTTCGGCGAGCGCAAACATCACCTGTGGCATCAAGGTACGCAACTCACGACCGGGGGTGGCGCACACCGCCGTGAACAACGTCGTGCCAAACGAGCTGTCCGCCGCTTCGATGCCGTTATCGACGACCGGGAACTGCTCAACGGCGCTACCCACTGTTTCGAGGTCAATCGGCGGCGGCGGTACGGTCGCGGTTACAGCCGTTGTCGCGGTTGCAGCCATTGTCGCCGATGGCACATCGGTTGAGGTTTCTGTCGGCGCGACAGTGTCGGTCGCAACCGGCGTGTCGGTCAGTTGGATTGTGGGGGTGGCGGTCAGCACGATGTCGGTGGGTTCGTCGGTCACCGCCGCGCCGGGATCGTCGGTCGGTGTGACATCAACGGCCTGTGCGACAGCCGTCGGCGAAGGTGCCGGCGGTGTCGTGCCCGCGCCCTGTAACAACCCGATGATCACCGCAACCACCACCAGAATCAGCGCGACAACGATGTACGGCGCAAGGCGGCTGCGGGATCTGGGCTGGGCACTGGCTTCGGAAGCCAGCGCATCCAGCGATGGTTCACCAAGATTAGCGAAGTCTGGCAGATCTGGGGGTTCGGGTGGCGGCGTGCCAATGGGCCGGATGCGTGGTGCGCCAGCCGGGACAAGCCGTTCTGGGTAGCGATCTTGCAGCGCCGTCATCAAGTCAGCAGCGCCAGGATAATTCGGGGCCAACCGCAGCACATTTTCCAGGCCGCGCCGTGCGTCCGCCGGGGTACGCACCGCATGGACGTAAATCCACCAGGCGTCCACATCATCGGGGTTGGCCGTCAGCACCGGATCCAGCAGGGACTTGGCCTCGTCAAGCTGTCCTGCTTCGACCAGCTCATACGCTTGAGTCAGGGTTTGTTCAGTGCCATCGCTCATTAATAGCCTCCGGATGGGTGGTAACCGCGCTCAGGCGCAGTCGCTGCCGCGAACCATTCAGGTATTTAATCCCCTGTCACTGTGAGTCTACAACCAAAAGAATTGCGGGACAAGCAGGCAAGCGGTAGGATCAACAAACCCTTGACACAGATTTGTGGAAGATCCACTGTTGGCGGGCTTTTTTGTGCTAGATTCCAAGTGTTCGGCGATGCGCCGCAACGCAGATGGTTTGTGATAGTTGGGATATTGAGGAGAAGAAAGAATTATGTCTCGGAGAGGACTCGAACCTCCACTCCTTACGGAATACGCCCCTCAAGCGTACGCGTCTGCCAGTTCCGCCACCGAGACAAGTGAGATACGAATATTATACCCGGCTCCCAGGGTGTGTCAATCCTTGACAACGCGCATTCATCAGCGAAGATCGAACCCAGACTAAGAGACCATCTCCGCTCGGAACGTAGCGGCCTTGTAAACCCAACCACCACTGTACTCATTCAATTAGGCGCTTGATCCGCCGAAGGAAGCAAACATGCGAATTGC
Source organism: Chloroflexota bacterium (assembly GCA_010092805.1). Classification (GTDB taxonomy): domain Bacteria; phylum Chloroflexota; class Anaerolineae; order Aggregatilineales; family Phototrophicaceae; genus Flexifilum. The sequence continues at coordinate 13,270 of JAADYY010000478.1, forward strand.
GTTGGACGCCATGGGCAGCGATACCCACCCCAAACCGGAAGTCGAGGGCGCGGTTATGGCCGCCCGTGAGTCGGCAGACACCATCATCCTCGTCGGCGACGAAGCCGTGCTCAAGCCGGAACTGCTCAAGCATGAACCGAGCGACCTCCACGTCGAGATTGTCCATGCCGCCGAAGTCGTCACCATGAACGACAAGCCCACGCTCGTGGGCAAAGCCAAACCCAATTCATCGATGCACGTTGGGCTGGGGTTGGTTAAAGCAGGTGAAGCCGATGCATTCGTCACGGCTGGTAACACAGGTGCCGCGCTGAGTATCGCCACCCTCAATACCCTGCGCCGCATCGAGGGTGTGCGCCGCCCCGCGCTCACCGCAGTTTTCCGTTTACACGATCGCATGGTTATTGTGCTTGATGTCGGGGCAAACACCGACGCGAAGCCACAGTGGTTAGCGCAGTTCGCATTGATGGGATCGATTTATGCCAACGGTTCGCTTGGGATCGCCAGGCCGCGTGTCGCCCTGCTCTCCAATGGTGAGGAGGACGACAAAGGCACCCAGCTTATCCGCGATGCGGCAGCCCTCATCCGCCAACTGCCCCTCGAGTTTGTCGGCAGCAGCGAACCCAAAGACTTTCTCGACGGTTACGCCGATGTGCTGGTGATGGAAGGCTTCGTTGGGAACATTTTCATCAAGACGATGGAAGCCATGGGGAGTACAATCAGTTCTATCATTCGCCAAGAGGCCTACCGCGATCTGCGCTCAAAGTTGGGGGGATGGTTGCTGGTGCCGGCCTTGAGCCGGGTGCAAAAACAAATCGATCCGTTTGAAGTTGGCGGCGCGCCACTTCTCGGGATCGATGGTGTTGTCATCATCGGTCATGGCCGTTCAAACGCAAAAGCGATCAAGAACGCCATTGGGCAGGCGCGCCGGGCAGTTGACGGCCAAGTCATCGACGCCATCCGTCAGGGAATAGCGCGCACCGCCTTGACCGACACGGTCTGAGCTGGGCGCACCGTTCGACCGTGAGCGCATGACGCATGACTTACAGATTGATGGATGCAGATGGACGAAGGAGGGAGGCGGTCTGCACAGCCGCCGAGCAGCTATGGAATTACTACGGAATGGTCGCCCACGTATTGTGATCACGGGTATGGGATCTGTGAGTGCGCTAGGAGGGGTGAAGTCGCTTTGGGAAAGCTTGAAAGCAGGGCAATCGGGCATTCGGCGCATCACCACGATCCCGATTGAACATGTCCCTGTGAAAATTGGCGGCGAGGTGCGCGATTTCGACCCGACCGACTACCTGGAACACAAAGAAGCCCGCCGGATGGGCCGGGCGTCGCATTTCGCCGTGGCCGCCGCCTCGCTGGCCATCGAGGACGCCGGGCTGACGGTGGCCGACATCGAGAATGAAGGTGAGCGCGTCGGTGTCGTGTTGGGCACCTCACTGGGGTCTCACGAGATGTCGGAACAAAGCACGCTCAAGTACAAAACCTCCGGCTATCGCAAACCCAACCCGCTGTCGCTGATCAACTGCCTGCCGAATATGCCGGGTCATTACGTCAGCCGCTTCTTCCGCGCGGTTGGGCCGCTCAACACGCCGTCCAACGCCTGTGCTTCCGGGACGCAAGCTGTGGGCGAGGCGGGCGAACTCATCCGCAATGGGCGCGCCGACATGGTCATTACGGGTGGCGTAGAAGCGGTGCTGCAAGATTACGCGCTGGCTGGGTTTGAAGCGATGGACGCGCTCGCCACCGGGTATAACGACAACCCGGAAGCTGCCAGCCGCCCGTTTGATGCCAACCGCAGCGGGTTCGTTTTCAGCGAAGGCGGCGCTGTGATCATCATCGAAAGTCTGGCCCATGCGCTGAAGCGCAACGCGCGCATTTATGCGGAGGTCTTGGGGCACGCGGCCTCATCCGACGCCTATCACATCGCGGCTCTCGATCCTGAAGGCAAAGGTGCGATGCGGTCGATGCGTTGGGCGCTGGAAGACGCGCGCATGAACCCAGAAGACATTCAGTACATCAACGCGCATGGCACCTCCACGCCCGCCAATGACGCGATGGAAACCCTCGCCATCAAGACGATCTTCGGTGAGCACGCCTACAACATCCCGGTCAGTTCGTCGAAGAGTATGCTCGGTCATGCGCTGGGCGCATCCGGGGCGCTCGAGATCGTCGCTTGTGTGATGAGCCTGGTCGATCAAGTGCTGCACCCGACCATCAACTACGAAACCCCGGATCCAGAATGCGACCTGGACTATGTGCCGAACATCGCGCGCGAAGTGAAAAACCTCCGCTACATTCTGTCGAACAGCTTTGGGTTGGGCGGGCAGAACGCCTCGATTGTGCTCAGCCAGATCTAAACCGGCAGCCGCCCACAGACCCTCAGTTGCTCCTGCGTTGGTTTTGTGGAATAATGCTCACACTGCGGGGCGGTGAACGCCGCCCTGCTGCACAAAGCAAGGTGTTGGGTGAGCAACTGACGGCGGTAGGCATGATCCAAATTGGGGCGGAAGGCCGCGCGTTCGATAACCGGGCGGCGGATGCGGTTGAAGGCATTGATGCGCTCATCACCCGGCATGAGATCAAGAAAGCCGAAATCTTGATCGCTCGGCAGTTGCGCGCCGCACCCGATGTTGCGGTGCGGGCGGCGCTGATGGTGTTACGCGCCCGTGCCCGGCTGTACACCACCCGCCCCGACGAAGCCCTCGATGATCTGCAACACGCCCGTGACCTCGACCCGGATGTCATGGCGATGCCGGAGACGCTGCAACTGCTGGGCGATAGTCATTTCGCCCGCTTCGAGTTAGCCAGCGTCGGCTTCGCGGATCGGGCGGATACAAGCCACGCGCTCGCCGCCTACGACGAGCTGCTCGCGCACTTCCCAGCGTACGATAACATCGGCTGGGTGCATTACCAGCGCGGACGCATCCTCCTCACCGAAGATCACATTGAGCAAGCCGTCAACTGCTTTCAGCAGGCGCTGCTGAGTCCCAGCACCGTTGCAGCGCAAACGGCCTACTGCTACGAGCGGCTGGGGTTTGTCGCCTTTTATGAGTCGCGCGATTTGAAACAGGCGACTCTGTTCCTCAGCAAAGCGATTGATACCTTCCCGGCCAACGCCGACCGCGTGTGGCTGGTGCAGGTGCATACGCTGCGGGGCCGCGTCTTCCGCGAAATGCAGCAGTATGAGCGCGCATTGGATGCAGCGCAGACGGCTATCCGGGTGGCGTCGGCGGCGGGGGTAGATGGCCGGCGTGGTCTGGCCGATGCCCTGCTCACCTTCGCCGAAATCGCCGCGCCGCTACCCGGTCATGAAACCGATGTAATCGCGGCGCTTCAGCAGTTTCTGCAGATCAGCAAGCGCCCGCTGGGGATCGATGTGACGTGGTCGCGGGTGTACGAAATGCTCAGCGAGGCCTATTTCAAGACCGGGCAGCATCAATCAGCGGTCGCAGCGTGCGCCGCCGCGCTGCAATGTAATCCGTACCACCCCTGGGAAATGGCGCTGCATTACCGCATGGCCCGCAGCTACTATCAGTTAGGTGCTTACGAGCAGACCATCGGCGCAATCAACGCGATGCTCAGCAGCGCCGCAGCGGACGGCCAGACCGTTGACGACTACCGCGTCTTCAATGTGCTGGGGAACGCGCAATTCGCGTTGGGGCACTATCAGCAAGCCGCAGACGCTTACGAAACCGCGTTGGGGTTGGCACCGCTCCAAGCGGCCCATCTGGACACGCTCCGGAAGTATCACCGCTACGCGCAGCAACTGCGCCGCCCCAACTGATACCGTCATTCCAGGTTGAGCCGCAGTATCTTGAAGTGAGATTGAGTTGTAATGGATGTATTGTGATGTCTGATCGTGTGATTGTCGTTGGGGGCGGGCTGGCAGGTTCCGAAGCGGCTTGGCAGTTGGCTGAACGTGGGTTCGCCGTTGATCTATATGAGATGCGCCCTACCAAACCGACTGGTGCGCATGTTTCCGACCGCCTCGGCGAATTGGTATGCAGCAATTCATTCGGCTCTAAGCTGCCAGATCGTGCGTCTGGCCTGCTGAAAACGGAACTGACGCTGCTGCGCTCGCTGCTGCTCGGCTGCGCCGAACACGCGGCACTGCCCGCTGGCGGTGCGCTCGCTGTGGATCGGGAAGCTTTTGCTGAGTCGGTGACCTCAGCGCTGGAAACTCACCCGCTGATCAACATCATCCGCGAAGAGATGCCGACAATCCCCGACGACCCGGTGATCATCGCCAGCGGGCCGCTCACCTCAGAGTCGCTGACCCAGGCCATCACCCGCTTGAGTGGGCAGGATTATCTGTATTTTTACGATGCAATTTCGCCCATTGTGACGCTCGACAGCATCGACATGAGTATCGCTTTCCGTGCCAACCGCTATGATCGCGGCGACGACCCAGACGGCGACTACATCAACTGCCCGCTGAACAAAGACGAATACGAACGCTTCGTGGACGCACTGCTGGCCGCTGAAACCATCGAGCTGCACGCCATCGAACGCGAAGACCCGCGCTTTTTTGAAGGCTGCTTACCCATCGAGCAGATGGCCGCACGCGGACGCGACGCGCTGGCGTTCGGCCCCATGCGCCCGGTGGGGCTGCGCGATCCACGCACAGACAAGCGCCCCCATGCCGTTGTCCAGCTGCGCCGCGACAACCTGATCGGCAGCTTGTACAATCTGGTCGGCTTCCAGACGAATATGCGCTGGGGTCAGCAGAAAGAAGTGCTGCGCTTGATCCCCGGTTTGGAAAACGGCGAGTTCGTGCGCATGGGGCAAATGCACCGCAACACGTTTATCAACGCGCCGAAACTGCTGCACCCAACGATGCAATTTCGCGAACGTGACGACCTGCTGTTTGCCGGGCAAATCACCGGCGTTGAGGGTTACATGGGCAATGTCGCCACCGGGCTGCTCGCTGGGGTGAATATGGCTTACCTGCTAGGCGGCAAACCGACCTGGACTCTGCCACCCACAACGATGCTCGGCGCGCTGTGCCACTACGTCACCCATGCCGAAGCCAAGCACTTCCAGCCGATGAAAGCCAATTTCGGCATTTTGCCAGAGCTGCCCCAGCGCGTGAAAGATAAGCGGATGCGTGGCACAGCGTATGTCCAGCGTGCGCTCGAAGATTTGCGTCAGTCCGTGTTGGCGCTCGGCGATCGGTATCTCGCGGCGTCGCCAGAGTTGGCGCAGTAGCCCATATTGGCGCATAATACGCTACAATATAGTGAGATTCGCACGCATCTGTAATCTGTCTGTCATCTGTAATAAATGCCCATGACTGATTTGTCCAGTTGGCTGGCCGCCAACGCTGAGGCGCTCACCCGAGACGCTGCAGCCGCATTATCACAAAACGAGACGACCAAGGCGCAGGTTACGGCATCGGTTCAAGCGTTTTTCGATGCCCTGACCGAATCTGCGCGCAGCGCGCGGCTCGAGCCGCTGCAAGCGCTGATCGCGCAGTGGGTCGAAACCCGTACCACCCCCGCCGATGATCTGACGCCTGTGCTGACGCGGCTCAAGCAGGTGATCATCGCGCAGATCTGCATCCGCTGTGCGCCCGAAGAAGCGGCTGAACAACTGATCGCGCTCGACAAACTGTTCACCAATGCGTTGGTCTTCCTGACGGCCCGCGAACAGGCGGCTCTCCTTGATGATCTGCGCGAACGGCTGGCCAACGCCGAACACCAAGTCGAACAGTTGGACAAAACCAAATCCGACTTCATCGCCATCGCCGCGCATGAACTCAAAACACCGCTGACCGTCGTCGAAGGCTATACGGGCATTCTGCGCGATTTGCTGTCTGACAATGTGCAGGCAGCGGAGATGATCAACGGGATCACGCATGGGTTACAGCGGTTGCGCGAACTCATGGATGACATCATCGACATCGCCCAGCTCGATTTGGGGATTCTGGCGCTGCATTTTCAGCCGGTCTGGCTGCATCATCTGCTGGAGGCGCTGGAAAAAGATGTCCGCGACTCAATTGTCAAGCGCCATCTGACATTTCGCATCCACTACGACACATTTCCCGTTGAGCCGACCTTCGGCGACCCAGAGCGGCTGCTGCAAGTGCTCAACAAGATTGTGTTCAACGCCATTAAATATACGCCGGACGGCGGCAGCATCGCGATCAAAGGGCGGCAGCTCCCCGGCTTTGTCGATCTGATGGTCATCGACAGCGGGATCGGCATTGCGCCAGACGATCTACCGCGCATCTTCGACCCGTTCTCGTCGTCTGGCGATATTACGCTGCATTCCAGCGGCAAAACGAAATTCAAAGGCGGCGGCCCGGGGTTAGGTTTGCCCATCGCCAAAGGCGTCCTCGAAGCGCACGGCGGCACCATCTGGGTGCAAAGCGACGGCTACAGCGAGGAAGAGACCCCAGGCTGCACCTTCCATGTCATGATTCCGATGCACGAAACCCCGCCTGACGAACCGCAAATGCAGCGATTGAACGCCGCGCCGCGCCCGGCAGGTACGTAATGATGCCAACAGTTCACGGAGGATAATTTCGGCGTGCCACAACCAGCTAACCGACTCGAGCAGCTCCCAGCTTACCCCTTCGCAGCCCTCAACCAGCGCGTCCGCGCGATGAACGCCCAGGGACTCGACATCATCAGCTTGGATGTCGGCAGCCCTGATCAGCCGCCGCCCGATCAAGCGGTCGCGGCGCTGGCGGAATCCGCGCGTAACCCCAAACATCACGGCTACTCCGGCTACAAAGGCACAGCCGAGTATCGGGAAGCGGTAGCGCGCTATTACCAGCGGCGCTTCGGCGTCTCGCTCGATCCAGAGCGCGAGATTCTGCCGCTGCTGGGCAGCAAAGAAGGGATCGTCAACCTGAGTCTGGCGTATCTCGACATCGGAGATCTGTCGCTGGTGCCGGATCCGAGTTATCCGGCGTATGCAATGGGCGCGCGTTTGGCTGGGGCAGAGATTCACTGGTTGCCGCTGGATGAAGCGAACGATCATCGCGTCGATCTGGCACACATGTCGCCGGAAGTCGCTTCGCGTGCCAAGATGCTGTGGGTCAACTACCCGAACAATCCGACCGGCGCGACCATCGGCCTGGAAGATTACCGGCAGTTGGTCGCATTCTGCGCGGCGCACGACATCCTGCTGGCGTCGGATAACCCTTATGTCGATGTGACGTGGGACGGCTACTCAGCGGAAAGCCCGCTGCAAATCGATGGGGCGCTCGAACATACCGTCGAATTCATGTCCCTGTCGAAGACCTACAACATGGCGGGGTGGCGGTTGGGCGCAGCGATTGGTTCCGCGCAGGCTATCCAGGCGCTGCTGCAAGTGAAGAGCAACTTCGACAGCGGTCACTTCCGCGCCGTTTATGATGCGGGTATCGCTGTGCTGAACCATGTTGACGCTGATTGGATCGCCGCGCGTAACCATGTCTACCAGCAGCGGCGTGATCGGCTGATGGCGGCGCTGCCACAGATTGGGCTGCGCGCGCAACCCAGCAAAGGCTCGCTGTATCTCTGGGCGTGTGTCGATCAGGGCGACGGTTTGGCTTACGCCGAAGCTGCCCTCACTGGGGCGCGTGTCTCGCTGGCACCGGGTGGCTTTTATGGCGCGAGTGGCAGCCGGCATGTGCGGATCAGCCTGGGTGTACCCGACGAGCGGTTCGACGAAGCAATTGATCGTTTGAAGACTTGGTATTCGTCAAGGTAATCGCAAAAAGACGTTAGCGAAAAAGGGTTTGATGGCAGAACGCGACTATTTCTATAGTGAGGCACGGGAACAAGCTTTTTTGGTGGGCGTGGGGCTGCGCGGCAGCCGCCCGCTGCTGAGCGTCGCTGACTCGCTCAGTGAGCTGGCCTTGCTGGCAGATACGGCGGGCATGGATATCGTTGGGCAAACGGCGCAGAACGTGGCGCGTATTGACCCGGCGACGTTTGTCGGCTCCGGCAAGGTCGAAGAGATCCGCACCGATCTGCTGGCGACCGGCGCGCAGGTGGTCATCTTTGATGATGAGTTGTCGCCGCGTCACCAGCGTGAGCTAGAGCGCCGCTTCGGGGAAGCGATCAAAGTGTTGGATCGGTCGGCGCTGATTCTGGATATTTTCGCGCAGCACGCCAGCACCCGCGAAGGGGCGCTGCAGGTCGAATTGGCGCAGTACGAGTATCGGCTGCCCCGGCTCACCCGCGCGTGGACGCATCTCGCCCGGCAGGCAGGTGGCGGGGCTGGGCGCGGCGGCACCGGGGGTGTCGGTTTGCGCGGCCCCGGCGAAACACAGCTCGAAGTTGACCGCCGCGACATCCGCCGCCGCATCGACAAGCTGAAAACCGATCTGGAGCTGGTGCGGCTGCATCGAGGGCGTCACCGCGCGCAGCGCGACCGCGCCAAAATCCCGTTAATCGCGCTGGTTGGGTACACCAACGCGGGCAAATCGACCCTGCTGCGCGCCCTGACCGGATCGAACATCTACGTGGCGGATCAACTCTTCGCCACGCTCGACCCGACGACGCGGCGCGTGGCGTTGCCGTCTGGCCGCCACATCCTCATGACGGATACGGTCGGCTTCATTCAGAAGCTGCCGACGACGCTCGTGGCCGCGTTCCGCGCGACACTTGAGGAGATCCGCGAGGCCGATTTGCTGCTCGAAGTCGTGGATGTGTCGCAGGCCAACGCGCTTCAGCATATCGAAACGGTTGAGGATACACTTGCCGAGATCGACGTGCCGCCGGTGCCGCGTATCCTGGTGTGGAACAAAGTCGATCTGCACGATGGTGCGGATTTGCCGCAGCCGTCGGCAGATTACCAATGTGCGGCGCAGGTGGCGATCTCGGCGAGCACCGGGGCCGGGCTGGATGCATTGCTCGAAGCGATTGAGGCAACGTTGGCCGCGCAGCTCTATGCTCTCAAGCTGTGCATCCCCTATCAGCGCGGCGATCTGGTGTCGTTGCTGCACGAAACCGCGACGGTCGAGACGCAGACCCATCAGGAAGACGGCATCGTGCTGACGGCCCACGTGCCCGCCTATCTGTTTGAGCGCTTCAAGGATTATCGTCTCCCGGAGTAAGGTATGGTGCTCGATGGGAGTCGGTGCGGCTGATTGGAGTGATTGATGTTCGATAGAATCAACCGTTCGATGGCGCTATCACGGCTGTTTGAGCGGCTCACTGCCCGGCTGGCGAAACAGCGCGGCTTGCTCCCTATGATCGGCGTGATTTTGGTGGCGGTGAGCTTCGTGATTCAACTCGTCAATGTGTCCAATCCATCGCAGGTGCTCGACTTGCTGTGGACGATCACACATCATTTGGGCTTGCTGATCGCGCTGATTGGGCTGCTGCTGATCGAACCATTGGGGCGCTGATCATGGCGGCGAGTGTGCGCTACCGACCACTCACGACGATGGCTGAATTTGAGCAGGCCGCCGACCTCGAACTGACGATTTGGGGCGGCGATATGCGTGATGCTGTGCCCGCGCACGTCATGCGGGCGATTGAGCACGCGGGCGGCCTGATTCTGGGTGCCCGCATCGACGCAGCGCCGGACGTGCCGCTGGTCGGCATCAGCATCTCACTGCCCGCACGCCGCGATCCGGGGTGGGCGCTGTGGTCACACCTGACCGGCGTCCATCCCGATCATCAGGGGCGCGGGATCGGCTTCGGTCTCAAGCAGGCGCAGCGCGCATGGGCACTTGATCATGGCTTCGATACGATCCGCTGGACATTCGACCCACTGCTGCGCGGCAATGCCAACTTCAACTTGAACCGGCTCGGCGCGCAGGGCGACCGCTACCACGTCAATCTCTACGGCGAAATGCGCGACACGATCAACGTGAACGCCCCTTCAGATCGCATGGAAGTGGTTTGGGCTGTACATGGGCCGGGTGCGCGTAGCGATGACATCGGCCACGTGGCGCTGATGGTGCTGCTCAGCATAGATGCCGATGATCAACCACACAGACACAATTTACCCACCAGCTCGCTCCCGTACGTGGTGCACATCCCGCGCGATCTCCGCAAACTGCCAGCGGCCAGCGTGCTAACGTGGCGATTGGCGCTGCGGGAGGTGATGCAGACAGCTTTTGCTCAAGGTTATGTCGCGACGCACTTTGTCGAGATGCCCGACCGATCTTTCTATGTGCTGCGGCAGCTCCAATAAAGACTGTTAGCCCGCGACAGCCTGAACCAAGTAGCCATCGCGAGCCAACCGATTGCGTATCCTGCGCTAAAAGTCGATCTGCGCCCAGTAAATATCCGGGGCAAACATCGTGTGGACGAACAACCGCATATCGGGCGCGATAGTCAGCCCGGCCAGCGGCGCGGCCAACTCCGTGTACAGCACGATCTCAACCTGATCGTTGGTGCAGCCGCCCGCCTCGCGGCACACCGCTGGCTCGACGCGCCCGACGACACCGCGCGTCCCCAGCGCATAGGCGAAATACAGGTACCCGTCGCTGCCGAGCTGTAGACCGGTGGTGCTCTGCACGCCGGACACCAAACTTGGGCTATCTGCTTGCGCAGGGACGAACCCGCCATCGAGCAAATCGTCCAGCGGGTACTGCTCGATGGCGCGGCGGCTGCTGCCATTGTTCGCCACATAGACCCACTCACCGTCCGTGACCACGCCAGTCGGTGAGGCCAGATTGCCGACAACTGGCGTGGTGGTGCCCTCACGGTCGATCAGCAGCAGCGAGCGCCCCAGCAGGCTTGTGACGAGGAACTGTGTCTCATTGACGTAAGCGATTCCCCAAGGCCCTTCAAGATCCTCGGCGATGGGGCGTATCCCGCCACTGCGGCTCACACGCGCCAGCGCGTTCGTCTGATAATCCGGCACCCACAGCGTCAAATTGCTGCCTGTGCCTTCCACGTAGAGGGTGTGGGCATTGCGCACCCCGGAGATGTAGGTTTGCGTGGCACCGTTCCGCGAATTGATCTCATACAGAGTCATATCGCCGCTGCACGCGGTGTACAGAAAATCATTGTGCCAGGTGAACCCATTGGGGCGCTGTACATTGCCCGTCAGAACCGAAAGATCGGCCTGTGTGAGCGGCTCAAATGCCTGCGCGACACGGATTGGGGTGGCTGGGGGCGGTGTCTCGGTTTTGGGTGGGGCGAGTGTCGGGCTGTCCTGTCCGGCAGCAATCAGCGGGGCGGCGAGCACGAAGACGAAAACGATGCCAATCCACAAGATCGGCTTGATATTGGGTTGGGGCATAGGTTGCATTTTCCACAAAACTGAACGACGAATTATTGACTATACGAAGGGCACATGATCGCTCGATCATCCGCGTGGGTTGAGCGGGATTTGCAGATAGAACGTAGACCCAACCCCCTCTTCGCTGGTTAACCAAACCTGGCCATGATGATTTTCGACCACCGTTTTCACAAGACTCAAGCCCAGCCCCGAGCCGCTGATGTGCTCCGTGCTCCGCCGGCGAGCACGCGAGAAGCGCTCGAAGATCTGCGGTTGAAGTTCTGGGGCGATGCCGACACCGTTGTCCTCGATGGTGAATAGCAGGTCGCTGTCTTGCCACCGCACGCCGATGCAAACACGCCCACCCCGCTCCTTGAATTTGATGGCGGTGAACTTGATCGCATTCTCGATGAGATTGCTCAACGCGCGCTCGAACTGCTCAATATCGCAGTGGAACTCCGGCAGTGAACCGCTCATGTCGGTTTGCAGCAGCACCTGTGATTCCAACGCCATCTGTCGCATATCCTCAACCGCTGCTGTGACGACCTGCGTTGGATCGGTCGGTTGCAATGCCAACGTCCCAGATTTCAGCCGTTCCAGATCAAGAATCCCGCTGATGATGCGGAACATACGCTGCAACTGCTTCTCGATCACGTCCATTGAAGTCTGCGACTCAGCGTCGGCCAAGTCGAACACATCGTCGCGCAGCAGTTCCAGATGCGCCATCGCCGCTTGCAGCGGGTTTTTCAGATCATGACTGGTCATGCGGATCATTTCGCTCTTGACGCGATCCAACTCTTTCAGTTGGCTCACGTCATTCAAAACCGCCACCCAGCCCGTGATGCGCGGCCAGCCCAAACACGCCAGATGACACAGAAAATATTTTCCATCGAGCGCCACTTCGTAAATGTACGAGCGATTCTGCTTCAGAACCCGCAGCGCCGCCCGTAGATTCGGCGGGAAGGCATTCGCCGGCAGCAAATCGGCAATCGGCGTCTGCTCGACCTCACTGAGGATAGAGAATACCCCTTTTGCCGCTGGGTTAGCAAAAATCAGCCGGAAGCGCCGATCAATGGCGATCACCGGGCTTTCAGTGCTCATCAGCACGGTTTCGAGCTGACTACGCGAAAACTCCACCTCGCGCGTTAGCGCTTGCTGCTCCTCGAACAAACGTGTGTGAATGATGGCAACCACAGCCTGCGCCGCCAGCAGTTCCAGCAAATACACATCATCGCGCCCAAACGATGGCCCATGCTGTGCTGCGACTACCATCAGCACGCCGATCATTTCCCTGCCATAGATGAGCGGTGATCCGATCACAGCGCCGAAAGTCTCATTCGCCAACGGCAAATCGACCGCCCCATGCCAATCGCGCGCGTAGTTTTCAACATACAGCGACTGCCGCTTGTGCGCCACCGTCCCCACAATCCCGTCGCCGGGGGTGATCCGTGTGCCCAGGTACGGTTTGGGCAGATTGTGAACGGTCACGAGTTCGAGTTCACCCGCTTGGGTGGCCCCATTGAGATCGCGCTGCGCCTCGTGATGCTGCTGATTCTGTGTTAAGAAGATGCCCACACCGTCGGCGTTGAGTAGCGCCGCTGTCTGATAGGCGATCTGGTGGAGCAGGCTGTCTTGTGCCGTCTGGTTGGTGATCGCCAGGCTCAGGCGGCGGATCGCTTCGACCTGCGAGTCGCGCTCCGCCAGCGGGTCAAGGAATTCCTGCCGCACGACCCCAAAGCTGATCATCAAGGCGGCGATGGTGTTCACATAAATGGTAATTGCGAACACCTGCAAATCCGGGTTGAGAAACCCAATCCCCTGGCCGATCACGAACAACGCAATCCCCAGTGCCAAGCTGCGCGAGCGGATTTTGCGGCGGTCGCGCCACAGCAGGTAAAGCGTCGCGCCGTCAAAAACGAGGAAAAACAACCCCAAGATCAACGGCGTCTGGTAAATGAATGCACCGGCTGGTGTCACTTCGAACGACGGCGGCACGCCAATGAGGATCAGGAACACACGGTACGCAATGACCGTCGCCAGCGCCGTGAACGCGAACAGCCGAAACCGCCAGAACCGGATCCGTATCAGCACCGCCGTCAAAGCGTAAATGGCGACGCTGGATGCCGCATAGGCCAACTCAACGACCGCGACGGGCAGCGCAATGAACGCACTGAGTTCGTCCACCAGCGCAAACATCTGCGCCAGCAGCAAGCCGCCGTTCCACAAGGTCACCATCAATAAAAAAATCGCAAAGAACTGATTAAGCGCTTTGCGATGATCATTCCACAACACAATCACTAGAAAGCCCAGCGCCAGCGCGAAGGCCCCTCCATTGAGCAGCAGCGTGATGGAATTAAACGCACTCATGTGCTATGCGCGTGAGGCTGGGGGTTGTTTCTCGAAACGGTAGCCGATTCGGTGTTCAGTCAAAATGTAGACGGGGTTGGCCGCATCACGCTCGATTTTGCGGCGCAGTTGGCTGATGTAGACGCGGGGATAGTACACATCGTCCATGTATTCGCGCCCCCATACCTGCTCCAGTAGATCACGCTGCGAAACGACACGTCCGGCATTCTCCATCAGGACGGCCAGCAGCTTGAATTCCGTAGGGGTGAGATGAACCTTCGTCTCGTTGACGTGTACATGGCGGCGGTGCAAGTCAATGCTCAGGTAACCATCGTCGTAGCGCTGGTCAGAGTCGGCGTTCATCATCTGCGCGCGGCGCATCAGCGCTTGCACACGGGCGACAAATTCGTTCAAACGCACAGGCTTGATCAGGTATTCGTCGGCACCCGCGTTCAGCCCGATGATCACATCCTCTTCGGTGATGGCCTGGGCCGACAACATCATCACGGGCGTATCGGCCACATCGCGGATACGGCGGCAGATCGCCAAACCGTCCATGCCGCCGGGCATGACAATATCCAACACCACCAGATCAGGTTGATTGATCTGGAAGGCGTCCAGCGCCTCGATCCCATCGCTGCAGAGAGTCACATCGTACCCTTCACGCCGCAGCTTGCGTCCCAGCGCGTCACGAATTGCCTGTTCGTCGTCAACAATCATCACTCGCATCATAATGAAAAGTGTAGCACCGCCCTAGAATCACCACAAGTACAAGTTCCATTGAGACTCACCGGGAGTCTCACCATGTAACTGTGGCTGTTAGACTCGCTCATTCATCACCCATCGTCCGCAAATCGTGCTTAAATCACGTTGTTTAAAGATTCGAATCGTACCGCAGAGACCTTCGTCATATAGACCAAGTCTTGATCTTGTGGTAGACTTCGCGATACTAATATTCTTATGCAAGCACATAATCGATGTGCAAATGGAGTACAAAGGGTATGGCGCCTACGCGGGTCGTATGCATCGAAGATGAGTTAGACATGCTGGAACTCATGCGCCTGATCCTCTCCCGGCGGGGTTTCGAGTTTGTGGGGGCGCAAGGCGGTCGTGAAGGGTTGCAAACCATTGAGCGTGTTCAGCCAGACTTGATTCTGCTTGACCTGATGATGCCGGACATCGACGGGTGGGAAGTCTACCGCCAGCTCAAGGACGACCCTAACACCACCGACATTCCGGTCGTCATTGTGACGGCGCGGGCACAGCAAAGCAATAAACTGCTGGAAGTGCGCTCCAACTCTGGCGACGACTACATCATCAAACCGTTTGGGCCAGAGCAACTCCTGGAGATTATCGAGGCCGTGCTCACCAACAGATCCTCATAACTCAAATCAGAAAACAACCCACACCATAACGTCTCCTGAGCGGCGCATTTGCGCAAGCTGTAGTACACTAGAAATCTCTTTGCCTCAGTACGCATCCAACGTCGGGGGACCGCGATGAACAGATCGATCATGCACCGCTTCTTGCTGATCTTATGTTTCAGCCCGTTATGGTTGTTTGTGGGTTCGTTGACCACTCATGCGCAAGATGGCAATTTACTGACCAATCCAGGCTTCGAGCCGCCCTTCGCGCTGCTTGCGGATGGCGCACCACCGCCCGAAGTCGCCGAAGGCTGGCAGCCCTGGTGGCTGACCGCGACCGACGGCCAGTCCGCTTCGGAAAACACCCAGCCGGAATATTATGCCGCCTCCGACGAAATCAACGGATTGGGCATTCCGCGCATCCGCAGCGGCGACGACGCTCAGCAGTATTTCTCATTTTTTGCCACACATACGGGCGGCGTCTACCAACAAGTCACAGATGTTGAACCGGGCACGACGCTGCAATTCACAGTGTTCGCTTATGTTTGGTCGTCCGTCGGCATGGATGCCGATGCCAGCACCGACCCAGGCGGTGTGCTGGTCGAAGTCGGCATCGACCCAGAAGGCGGCACCGACGGCAGCAGCGACACCATCGTTTGGTCGCAGCCCGTTGAGCTGTATGACAGCTTCAACGACTACACCACCATCGGCATCGCCGCCGCCGACACCGTAACCGTGTTTGTGCGCTCGACGATCAGCGACCCGGTGATGAACACTGTCATTTATCTTGACGATGCCGAACTCGTGGCGTTGTCCACACAGGTCGTTGATCTGCCGACCGAGCCAGCGGCGTTGGCAGATACGCCCGAGGCGACCGTCGATGCGGCAGTCACCGCGGAAGCGACAGACACAAATTTGGCAGCAACCGAAGAGGTCACGAATGTTGCGACTCAGCCGGCCACCGCTACCGAGCGCGCCTCTGACACGCCGACGGCCACGCCGACCCTCACCCCGTCGCTGACAAACACACCGACTCTCACCGCGACACCATCGCCGACCAGTACGCTGACGCCATCGGCAACGCCAACGCCCAGCCCAACCGATACCGCGACGAACACGGCGACCCCCACCTCGACGGACACGGCGACCAATACCCCAACCGATCCACCGACCAATACGCCGTCAAACACGCCGACGCCGACCCCAACCGATACGCCGAGCGATACGCCCACCGCCACGCCGACAGATACCCCGACCGAAACACCCATCCCGCCGACGCCAACCCCAAGTGCAACGGTGGACCGTATGGTGTTCCCAGGGATCATCATCCACACAGTCGAGCGCGGGGATACCGTCGCCACATTGGCGACCCGCTACAACAGCACCACCGAAGCGATCATCGCCGAGAATCAACTTGAGCCGAACGGGCTGATCCGGGTCGGTCAGGGGCTGCGTATTCCGGTACGCGAGGTGACCGCGACACCCACGCCGATCTTCTCACCGACCTTCACACCGTCGTTCACACCAACGCCCTCGGATACGCCGATGATCATTGTCGTCACGGCCACAATCGAGACACCCGCAACGGCGGTGCCCCCAACCACCGCACCGTTGATTGTGACAGCGACCCCCGTGATGCCCGAAGCGACATCAACGATGGTGCCCAGCCCAACGCCGCAAATCTCCGCAACCCCCACGCTTGCGCCAACCGAAACATCCGCACCAACGAATACATCCGTGCCAACGGATACACCTGCCCCAACGGATACACCTGCCCCGACTCAGACGCCCGATCCGGACCTGCCACCCAACACGACCACTTACCGTGTGCAGCCGGGCGATACGCTGTCGCGCATTGCGCTGCGCTTTGGCACGACCGTCCGCGAGTTGGCTCAACTCAACCAGATTGCCAATCCGAATCTCGTGGTGGTCGGTCAGCGGTTGATCGTCCCGGTGCCGGGCGAGTCCGCGCCTATCGCCACTGTCGATCCCGCCTTGCCGACGGCCATTGTGCTGCCGACCGTCACAGCGGGGGCCGCTGCGCCGCCAAATCTTGCCGATGTGCCGACGATCTATCTGGTGCAGCGCGGCGACAGCCTGTATCGCCTGTCGGCGCAGTTCGGGGTGTCGATTGAGCGGCTGGCGCAGGTGAACAATCTGCTGGATCCCAGCCGTATCTTCGTCGGAGAAGCCCTCGTTATCCCATGAGTGCGGACTGGCGAATTCTCCGAAATGCCGAGACGAACGCCGTGATTCTGGCGCGGGCGCGGCTGTGCGTGAGCTTCTGGTGTCATTTCCGGGGCTTGCAGCTCGCCCCGCCCCTGCCAGATGATGAGGGGCTGTTGTTCGTCACGCGCAGCGAAGGGCGGTCGCACACCGCCATCCATATGTTCTTCATGCGCTTCAGCATTGGCGTGGTGTGGCTCGATGCTGAAGGCCGCGTTGTGGATATGCAGCTCGCCAAGCCCTGGCGTCCGGCTTACGCACCGCAGGCCCCGGCACAATATTATGTCGAGGCCAACCCGACGATCCTCGAGCGGCTTGCCGTCGGGGATCGTTTGCGGTTTGACGAGGAAACCACGTGATCCAGCGCGGGCTGGGACGGGGGATGTTGACGCTCTGTGGGTTGGGGTTGCTGCTGACGCTCGCGTCGGTGAACGCCCAAGACACCCCAGCGGCAGAGCGCGACACCCCCATTCCCTCCATCACCATCCATGTGGTGCAGCGGGGCGAGACTCTCTACGGAGTCGCGCAGCAGTATAACGTTGGTATGGTTGCCTTAGCGCAGCTCAACGGGATCGTCAACCCGGCGACTATCCAGGTCGGGCAGCGGCTGCTCGTCCCTGCCGATAGGCGCACCGACGACGATCAGGTCGTGCATATTGTGCAGCCAGGCGAAACCGTCGAGAGCATCAGCGCCCTTTACGGCCTCAATGCCGATGTGCTGGCCGCGCGTAACAATCTGGGCACCGGGCGGAATGTTTACATCGGGCAGCGGCTGAATGTCGCCCCGGACGCCGCACCGCCGCCCGAAGCAGCCGCCGATCCCAAGGATGATCTGCGTGTGGCGGCGGCACAGGTGGTCTGGCATACGGTGCAGCCGGGCGAGACACTCCTCCAGATCGCCGGATTGTATGATGTCAGCGTGGATGTGTTGATCGAGGGCAACAACATCCTCGATCCCGAAACGATCTACGCCGACCAGCGGCTGGCTGTCGCCGGGATCACAGCGCCGCAGCTCGCTATTGATCTGCCGTCGCTGGTGACCGACCTGGACATTGCGCCGCTGCTGTTCATCGAGGGGCAGACGGGCCGTTTCCGCCTGACGACGCTGCGCCCGGTGCAGGTGAGCGGCAGTTTTCTGGGGCGCGAGGTTGTGGCAGCGGCGGAAGACGATGGCCTGGTGAATACGATCCTAGTTGGCGTACCCGTCGGCACCCGCGCGGGAGTCTACC
>JAADYY010000479.1 GCA_010092805.1 Chloroflexota bacterium
AACACCAGCGAACTTCATGTGATTTACGGCTCCGGCCCGGTGGGGATGACCGTCATCGATGAGCTGCTCGCCAGAGGCAAGCGCGTGCGGTTGGTCAAGCGCAGCGGCCAGGCCAGTGTCCCGGCGGGCGTCGAAGTCGTGCCGGGTGACGCGACCGACGCCGAGAATGCGCGGCGGGTCTGTGAGGGCGCGGCGGTCGTCTACAACTGCACCAACGCGCCAGATTATCAGAAGTGGCCGGAGCAGTTCCCGCCGCTGCAACGCGGCATTATGGAAGGCGCGGCGGCCAACGGTGCCAAGCTCGTCGTGACGGAAAATCTCTATATGTATGGGCCGCACGGCGGCGCGCCGATGACCGAGGCCATGCCGATGCGCGCGACGGGCGCGCGCGGATCGACGCGCGCGAAGCTGGCCATCGAACTGATCGAGGCACACGCGGCGGGCAAAGTCCGCTTTGCCAGCGCCCGCGCCGCCGATTTTTACGGGCCGCGCGTCCTGCAATCGCTCGCCGGGGAGCAGGGCTTCCGGGCGGCGTTGACGGGCAAATCGGCGCAGGTACTCTTCAGCGCCGACAACCTGCACAGCCTAACGTACATCAAGGACATGGCGCGCGCCCTGGTGATTCTCGCTGAGCACGACGAAGCCGACGGCCAGGCATGGCACGTGCCCAACGCCCCGGCGATCACGATGCGCGAGTTCTGGGACAAAGTCTACACGCAGGCGGGTAACCCGCCAGCCAAGCTGATGGTCGCCAACACGCCGATGCTGCGCTTCATTGGGTTGTTTGCGCCGGGGCTGCGCGGGATCACGGAGAATAAGTGGCAGTTCGCCGAGCCGTTCGTCGCCGATCACAGCCGCTTCATGAACACGTTTGGCGCGGCGGTCGCGGCCCTGCCCGAACCGCTGCCGACGCCGATCGACGACGGCATCCGCGCGGCGCTGCGCTGGTACCGCGAGCATCCCGCCCAGTGATTGATCACCGCGCGTGCAGATCACCCCTGCGCGCGTGGATCCTGCGCTGACGATCCGCCGCCGTGCCCGTTGGCGTGATCTTTGGGCGCTTCGTCGGTCGAGTCGTCAGCGGATCGGCTGCGGTGGTTGTCGGTGGCGCGGACATCGGCTGAGGATGCCGGCGGGGCGTCATTTAGGAAGGCTTCCAGATCGACGGAGCGCCCGTTGCGCGCCGGCAGCGGCAGCGGATCGACGGGGCTGTCTTTCGCGCCCATCATCTGCCGGATCGCCTGCATCTCAGCGGTGGTGACCGCGCCCATCACGCCGTATTCGTTGTCGTGCTCAGCCTTGCCGAACGCGCGGTGATACGCGATGCGCTGAAACTGAATGCTCGACATATCCTGCACCAGCAGCATGTTCGGGTTGAAGCCGCGCGGCAGCATATCCGTCGAGCGAATCAGCAGCAGGCTGGTGAGCAGCACCATCACCCCAACGCCTTGCAGCGGCGTCAGGCGGTCGCCCAGGAAGATGTACGCCAATGTCAAGGCCACCGCAATCTCGGCCACCGCGGTGATCGCGGTGCGCAAACTGCCGAACCACTGCACGCTGGCAAACATCGTCAGCCTGGAAAGCGCCGTCGTCACCCCCAGAATCAGAATGGGCGGGAAGGCCGCTTCGAGTGTCGCCGCTGGCAGCGGTTCGCCCACCGCCGCCCACACCATCAGCACAACGACGGCCATCGTCGTCAGCACATACAGCGACACAGTGGTCGAAGGCATCTCGAAGAGCACATACTGACCGAGGATCAGCGTCCCGGCGAACATCAACGCGCTGCCCAGCATCAACCCAACGCCCAGCCAATTGATCTGCTGTGCGCCCAACGAGGTGATCATCAGCAGGGCCAGCAGCGCCAGCGCCACCCGCAACCATATCCGCGCGTCCAGACGTTCCCCGCCAATCCGCGAGAGCAGCACCGCAAACACAATGTACAACCCGTTCAGCAGTTGCACCATCGACGCATCGATGAGGCCCAAACCACTGTAGTAAAACAGCGACCCGATCCCGTTGACGGCCCCAACGATCATGCAGCCCAGCAACCCCGCCGGGTAGATGTAGATGGCCTTGCGCATAAAGATCGCGTAGAAACCCCACAACAGCCCGGCGGCGATCACGGTGCGGATGGCCGCAACCGCGAACGGTTCGGCACCACCATTGATCGCCAGCTTGCCAAAGATGGGTGCCAGCCCCAAAAACAACGGGGTCAAAAAAGCCGCAGCCAATCCCTGAGCTTCGGGCGACGGTTTCACGAGTGCGATCTTCACTGTCAAGCCTCACAGCACCGCGCTAACGCGGGTTACATAGTCGATTGATTCGCGATCAGCGGCATCATGACCAGAAACTCACTGCCGGGGCAGCGGTCCGGGTCATAGCCGCTGCTTTCCACCCAGATGCGCCCCCCATGCGCTTCGATGATGCCTTTGCACAGCGCCAACCCCAGCCCAATGCCGCCGCCGCGAAACGCGGTTTTGCTGGTTGAATGCAGTTCGGTGTCGTGCATGGTGTTGAAGCGCTCAAAAATGATCGTCTGCGCCTGTGTGTCGATGCCGATGCCGGTGTCCTTGACGCTGAACCACACCTGCTTATCCTGCACCTGTGCTCGCAGCGTGATCTGGCCGTCATCCGGCGTGTACTTGATCGCGTTGCTGATCAGGTTGCTCATCGTCAGTTCCATCAGTTCCCAGTCCGCCAGCATCCGCTCCGGCCACTCCGCTTTGTTGAAGTGAACGCTCAGGCGGCGCTCCTGCAATGCGGGCAAATACCCTTTGAGCACCTTGACCACGACATTCCCCAGATCCGTTGGCCCCACCGATAGATCGATGCGGTTGGTCATGATCCGGCTGATGGTCAGGATCTCGTCGATGATGCTGTTCATGCGGTCGATGGCGTGGGTCATCCCCTCCACCAACAGCCGCAAATCACCGTCGGCCCGTAACAAGTCACGGAAGCGTGGGTTATCTTCCATTAGCCGATTGTAACCCTGCACCAAAGTGAACGGGGTACGAAGTTCGTGGGCAGTGAGTTGGATAAACGTATCTTTCATTTTGTCCAGGCGCTGTAGTTCGGCGTTGACGGTCTCCAGGTCGCGGATGCGTGCTTCCAGCTTGACCACCAGATCCTGCGCGTAACGGGTTTGCGCGCCGCGCAGCGTTTTCGTATCGATGTGATCGCGCCCACCGTCCAGATAAAAGCGCACTTGATCGGGCAGCGCCTCGACATTCAACGGTTTGGTTAGGTAACCAGACACCCCCGCCGCCAACGCCAGCTCGCGCTGTTCGGTCAGCGTTTGCGCGGTCAGGGCCACAATCGGCGTGTCGGCGAAGCGTTCGTCACGGCGCAGCACCGTCGTCACTTCGCGCCCGCTGATGTCCGGCAGATTGATGTCCACCAGAATCAAATCCGGCTCTTGACTGCGCGCCACATCGATTCCTTCCAGGCCGCGTTCCGCCGTCACCACGTGGTACCCGGCATGAGTCAGAGTGCGTTCTACAAGCTTGCGGCTGGCAGGATCATCTTCAATATATAGAACCCGTACGCCCATCCGGCCTCCCTACGCAAGAACATCTGAATAGAATACGCGGCGCACCGCCTGCCCACACTGCCGATCAACAGCCGAAGGCTGTTGGCGCTGGCCGCGATACCACACCATACACAGGCCAGAACGCATCGTGATGGGTCACAAAGGCGTCATCAATGTTACATCAGACCAGCCGCGCGGCTGTCTACTGTTATAATCACCATACCATGCCTTTAGCATCCACAACCTTAGCACTCCACAATGCGCATCCCGTGCTGCGGCTGCCCAGCCCCTCAGTCTTGCAGCTTGTGGACGAGGTTTTCGATCAGCTCCTCATCGATGGCCGAGCCTTTTTGCAGCAGCAAATTGACCTGGTTGCTCAAGCGCGCTTTCTCGCGGGCGGTGAGTTCCTTGGCGGTCATGACCACCACCGGAATCCGGTTGAGCGTCGGGTCGGCCTTCATCGTATCGATCACCGCGAAGCCATCGACATCCGGCATCATCAGGTCGGTGATCACCAGATCCGGCTGGGCGCTGCGGATCAGTTCGATGCCCGTCGCGCCTTCATAGGCCAACTGCACCTCGAAGGCCCCGCGCGCCTCCAACAGCCGCTTGATCAGCCGCGCCGCATCGACGTTATCCTCGATCACGACAATGCGGCGAATCTGAGTTTCCATTTGCTCGATGGCGGACAACAAGCCTTCGCGCGGCAGCACCGGCTCCGTCGCGCGCTGCGACAGATCCACCGAGCGCTGCCAGTGTTCGCCCAAAATCCGCGTTTCGACGGGCAGCGTGTGGCCGGAACAATTGACCACCACCACATCATCCGGCTTGATCATGCCCTGCTGCACCAGCTTGAACAGCCCCGCAAAGGTGACCCCCGTCGCGGGTTCCACCGAAATGCCTTCGGTGCGGGCGGCCACGCGCGTCGCGTTGAAGGCTTCCTCGTCGCTGGCCGCCACGAAGTGCCCGCCGTTCTCGGCGACGTAATCGTAGAGCAGTTCGTAAGCGCGGCCTGGGTTGCCCGTTGCCAGTGTCGCAATGATCGTCTGGGGGTCTTCGACCGGCGTGGCGATCCGCTGGCCGCGCTTGAAGGCTTCGACCATCGGCGCGCAGCCCGCCGACTGGACGATGCCCATCGCGGGCAGCTTATCGACCAGGCCGAAATCGAGCATTTCGCGGAAGCCTTTGCCCACACCAATCGGCCCCATGCCACCGCTCACGCCCTGGATAAACCAGTCCGGCGAACGCCAGCGCCCATCTTCGGCGGCTTCGCCAAGCTGCTCGGCAATCTCGTAGGCCATCGTCTTCATGGCCTCAATCGCCGCGACGCTCTTGATCCCCCGGTCGAGGAACAACCCTTTACGCTTGGCAAAGCGCGCGGCGATCTCTTTGGTCTGGTCGTAGGTCCCGGTGATCTTGATGACCTCGGCACCGTAGAGCGCGGCTTCGGCCATTTTGTCGCCCGGCGTGAGGCTGGGGAAAAACGCCCACAGCTTGATCCCGGCGCGCGCGCCGTAGGCAGCGTAAGCGATGGCGACGTTGCCGGTGCTGGCGACCACAACCGCATCGACGCCCATCTCTTTGAGCGCCGAGATCGCCACAGTCGCCTGCCGATCTTTGAAGCTGGCGGTTGGCCCCTGCCGCTCATCCTTGATGTACAGATGCTTCAGGCCCAGGCTGGCGGCCAACGACTTCGACTTGATCAGGGGGGTGTGGCCTTCGCCCAAGCTCACGATGTTGGCGCGGTCTTCGACAGGCAGCACCTCGAAGTAGCGCCACAACCCTCTCGGGCGCTGTTTCAGCTCCTCCAACCACACATCGACAACGATCTGGTTGAGGTTGTAGCGCGCCTCCAGAATGTTCTCACCGCAGGTGGGGCACCCGGCAACCCGTTTATCTAATGGCACGCGGGTATGACAATTGATGCATTCGAGTTCTATGTGTTGCTTTTCGATGTCCACGTTGTCTCTCTCGGGTCAATCACTACGTCGGCGTTCACCGCACGCACGCACGGCCAGAACAACCGCAACGGAAACCAGCGGGCACGTCTTCACGGGAAGGTGGTACGCAATTTGGGCGCAGGGGAAACAGGGGACTCACAACATACCGCCGCCGGCATGATGATCGCGGAGAGCTAGCCCCACATCAGCGGCGAAACGACCCGCTGATCAGGCCGGGGGCGGAACCCAGACCTAAATCAGCGGGGGCGATGGGCGAACCGTCAGTGCAGCC
This sequence comes from Chloroflexota bacterium, assembly GCA_010092805.1. GTDB lineage: Bacteria > Chloroflexota > Anaerolineae > Aggregatilineales > Phototrophicaceae > Flexifilum. The sequence goes on from JAADYY010000479.1 coordinate 5,762, forward strand.
TGTCGCTGTGCGACGTCAAATGCGCTTTGACGCCATCGACAAACTGTTTGTAGGTCTCGTTACTGATGTCCGACTTGTAAATGACATCCAGGGTATCCAACTGCGCCAGTTCATCGTTGTTGAGCGTATCGCCCGTGACGACCAATATCGGAATAGTAGCCGTCTCTGGGTTGTTGCGCAACTCATTGATCACCTGGAACCCGTCCATTTCCGGCATCCGCAAGTCAAGAATCACCAGATTCGGACGCCGCCGCGCCACCAGCGCAATGCCAACCGCGCCGTCATGCGCGCTGAAGATGCGGTAGCGGCCCTGGTCATCCAGCAGTTGTTGCAGCAGCCGGATGCTGTCTTCGTTGTCATCAATGATCAGGATGCGCTCCACCCGGCTCTCCACTTCGGCAGCGCGCACCGCCTGCGCCAAATCTTCAGGCATGAACGGGCGCTGCAAGTACGTAAACGCCCCAGCCTGCAACACCTCGTCACGATCTGCGCTCAGCGACACGATCACAATCGGGATGTCACAGGTATCCTCGCGCTGCTTCAGCGTTTTGAGGATGTTCCAGCCCTCGCCGGTGGCAAACTGCACGTCCATGACAATCACGGTGGGGTGTAAACCGCTCGACATGGCCACCGCTTCCAGCGGGATGGTTGCCGTGAACACCTCGAAGCCTTCACGCTGGATCAAGCGCCGGTATTCATCCACCAAATCTGGGTTTTCTTCGATGAGCAGCAGTTGGCGTTTGAGCGGCACCACACCGCGCCTCCCCGGCGTTTCGTTCATTTCCTGGGTGATGCTCTCGGCCTTGCTTTCCGGTTGGGTGTCTTCCAGCGCGGGGAGCTGCCCGGTTTTCCCCTCCTCTGATTTTCCGATGCCATTGGCGCTGGGGGCGGCCCCAGCGTCGGCTGCCTTCTCAACCGGCTGGGTGGGCAGCAGGATGCTGAACGTTGAACCGACATTCAGCGTGGACTCCACCTCCATGCGCCCGCCCTGCATTTCGATCAGCGACTTGGTGATGGGCAGCCCCAACCCCGTGCCGCCCTGAGTCCGCGTCAGCGATGAGTCCACCTGCCGGAAGGCCTCGAAAATGCGATCCAAATCTTTTTCGGGGATGCCGATGCCGGTATCGGTCACGTCAACGCGCACCATTTGAATCCCCAGCTCCGCATCCATGATCGGGTACACGCTCAGCGTGATCGAGCCTTCGCGCGTGAACTTGGCCGCGTTCGAGACCACGTTGAGCAGCGCCTGCCGGATGCGGAATTCGTCGCCGTAAACTTTCGGCAGCCCGGACGCCATCTCGACGTGAATGTCAATCGGCTTGTCTTTCACCAGCCCAATGCCAATGGAGCGCACCCCATCGATCACGCCCTTGACCTCAAAGTGGTTGAACTGCAAATCCATCTTCCCGGCAGCCAGCTTGGCTTGATCCAGGATGTCGTTGATCAACCCCAGCAGATGCTGGCCGCTGGTGTAGATGGTCGTGAGGTCTTGCTCCTGCATTTCCGTCAGCGGCCCGTCGATGCCCTTGAGGATCACGCGGCTGAACCCGATGATCGAGTTGAGCGGGGTGCGCAGCTCATGGCTCATATTCGCCAAGAAGTCGTTCTTCAAACGGTCAACTTCGCGGAGCTGCTCGTTGGTCTCTTGCAGGCGCTCCAACAGCCGCTGATTGTCGATGACCGCCGAAAGCGTCCCGGACAACGTGAGCAGCAGCGTGAGCGTGTCTTCGTCGTAGGCGGCGTAGTCGGTATCTTCCAGCGTCACCAACCCGATCAAGTCCTGGCCCGAAGTCAGCGGCACCAGAATCGCCGAGCACGCCCCCATGTCAATGGGCAGGTAGCGGTTTTCGTTGTCGAGATTGTCGAGGATGAGCGGCTCGCGCGTTCGCGCCACCCGCGCCAGCAAATTCTGCGAACTATCCAGTTGAATTTCGGCCAGTTCTTCCAGCGGCTGCTCCGAACCCGCCAACGCGACCGGGTGCAGCATCGCCACCACCTGGCCTTCGTTGTCCTCGTAATCTTGCGGCAGGTAGATGCCGACCGCCAGCGCGTTGAGCGCGTCTTGCAGCGCGTTGGCCACCTGGCCCAGCGCTTCGGCCAGCGTCTCAGCGGAGGCCGCCACCGTTGTCACGGTGAACAAGAAGCTCATCTCGCCCGCGCGCCGCCGTGACTGCTCAAACAACTGCGCGTTATCGATGGCCACCGAAATCTGCGCCGCCAGCGTGGTGAGCACCGCCACATCGTCGCTGTCGAAGGCGTTGGCACGGTTTGACTGCACATCCAGCGCGCCAACAACATTGCCCTTGAGCATCAGCGGCAGCGCCATTTCCGAGCGCGTGTTTGGCAGGTAGGGGTTCGGGCGGTGGGGAACGCGCGCATCCGCCGTATCAGAAGCGATGGTCGGCAGCCCTGTGGCCGTCACCTGGCCAATGACGCTGGCCGATCCTTTTTGCAGCTTGTGGCCAATCGCCAGCAACTGCTTACCGGGTTCGCCCGTGCTGGCCTGGAGTTCGGCGTAGTTGTTGTCATTGTCCATCAAGAAGACCTGCACGTGATCGTAGCCGAACGAGTCGCGGATGAGATCCACAATCGCGGGCAGCAGGTTTTCCAAATCGAGAATCGAACTGGCGATCTGGCTCACCCGCGATGAGGTTTCCAACTGGCGGGCGCGGCGTTCCGTCTGCGCCAGCAAGCGCGAGGCTTCCATACGCAGCGACGCTTGTTCAGCGAAGGCGCGTGTCACACGCAGATCACGTTCGGTATGTTTGTACGGGCTGCTCGACCCAATCAGGATCGCGCCGATCCCCTCCCCCGCCACACGCAGCGGCAGAATGGTCAGCGAGCGCAAATCCATACTCATGATGCCCAGCTTTGTCAGTTCATCGACATCATCCTGTTCAGCAATGTCATCGATCACCACCATTGTCTGCGACGCCAGCAGACTCCAGGCCGGGAACTGGTCTGGGGTGAGAGTCACCCCTTCGAAATTGAGGCCGGTGGTGTCGGGGTTGTGCCACGCAGCGATGATCGAGACAGTCGCCTCCGGGTGGTCCCAGGTGTGGCTGGTGAGCATGGCCATCAGGCCCACATCCAGCGGGCGGGGGCCGCGATGTTCGAGGAAGGTGAAGAGAATCTGCTGGTCGTCGGTCACATCGGCCAGGCCACGGCTGGCTTTATAGAGCGTGCTGGTCTCTTCCAGCGCGCGCTCGATGCGGGCGAACAGCGCCTGGTTATCCACCACCACGCCAGCGCTGTCAGCAATCGCGCTCAGGTAGCGAATCTGGCTGCTGTCGAAGCGGTGCGGCTGGTGATAACCCAGAATCAAGTAGCCGCTGGCACGGTTCTGCACCCGGAGCTGCACCAACGCCACCCCGCGAATGTTCCCCAGCGCCAGCAGCGCCGACTGCATCGGTGCGGGCGTGACCAGCGCCGCCAGGTCGGTGAAGTAGCACATCGAGACGCTGCACGGCCAGGGGTGCTCGCTGAGCACGGCCCGCAAATCGGGCGGCGGCCCGTCCAGCGCGATATTGAAGATCTCGTAGAGTTCGTCCGTCTCGCTGTCCGCCAGATAGCCCGCGTATACATCCGGCGTGAGCGTGGAGAGCGCGTTTTTCAGCGCTTCAGTCAGTTGATCAGCGGTGCCGGCGCGGCTGATGGCCGAAGTGGCGCGGTAGAGCGCGGCGGTCTCTTGCAGCGCCGTCTCGGTGCGCTGGAAGAGGTCACGGTTGTCCAACGTGATGGCGGCGCTGTCGGCCAGCGTCGTCACGAACTGCTGGCGCTCTGGGCCGAAGAAGGTCGCCTCATCAAATGTCAGCACAATCCAGCCCAACGGGCGGTCACGGCGCGACCGCGCGGTCATGGGCAGCGAAACCACCGCGACGATGCCTTGAGTCGCCAGCACCATCCGCTCGTTATCGTCCAGTTCATACGCCTGATCGATGTGCTCAATGAAGACGGGCTGATGCGCTTGCAGCAGCACCTCCGGCAGCGGGAAGGCCCCAGTCACGCCGCGCAGCGAGCGCGCCACCTGCGGCGCTTGTTCCGGGTCGTCTTGCAGCACCAGCATGGCTTCGGTGGGTTCCTGCAAGCTCAGGAACAGAATCAACTGGTCGATCACCTGCTCGACCTCTTCGGCTTCGGACAGCGAGCGGGTCGCTTCGTACAGCGTGATGGTTTCGCGCAGGTTCTGCTGGAGGGTGTTTTCCAGGCTGCGCAGTGTACTGATGTCCTGGAACGCCATCACGATGGCGCTGGTGAGACCCCGATGATCAATGATGGGGGCCGCTTCGACGAGCAAGTTGACCTCGTAGTCATTTTCGTTGAGAATCGACACATCGTCGCTGGACGCCTGCATCCCAGCCGTGAGCGCCGTATACACCGGGAACTCGTCATCTGGGTACAGGTCTTTGGTGCCCGTGCGGAAGATGCCGTACTGCTGCGCCCCGAACGGCTCATCCGGGGTAATTCGGCGGCCCAACAACTGCTCCGCTTGATCGTTGTGTTGGATCGGCTTTTGACTCTGCGCGTCCAGCACCAACACCCCTGCCGGCAGCGTGTTCAAGATGGAGCCGAGGGTGCGGCGCTCGTTTTCAGCAGCATCGAACAGGCGGCGGTTTTCTAGCGCAATGCCGACCTGCGCGGCCAGCGTCTCGACCAACTGCTCATCGCTGGCATCGAGATCCTGCGCGTTGGCCGCGCGCCCGACCCCCACCACGCCGACCACCACGTCGTCGACATACACCGGAGTCACCAACTGCTTGCCGATCCGGTTCAGGTACGCAGCGTCAACATCGGTATATGCCGGGTAAACGGCGGGGTCATTGACCAACAGCGTCCGCTTGAGCGCGAAAGAATCGATAACGGCGGATTCATCTTCGGCCAGCAGATAGCGTTCGGTTTCCGCCTCCCCCTCGCCGTAGAACTGCGGCGAGCGGTGTACCACCGTCGCCAGCATCGACTGATCGTCGTCAACGAGTGCCAGCAGCCAGCGGTCGTATTCGGCGGGTTCGGCCACACGCGCGAACACCTCCGCGATGCTGGTCTCAAACTCCGCGCCAATCTGGCTGGCGAGCTGACCCGCTTCGGCCAGCGCGAGCGCACGCTGGGCCGCATCCCGCGCTTCGTCGAACAACTGCAAACTTTCGACCGCAATCGCAATCTGGTCGGTGAGCGCACGAATGAAGCGGATCGACTGCTCATCAAAAGCGCCCCCTTCCAAACTTTCGCACAGCAGCGCGCCGAACCATTTCCCGCGCGATTCCAGCGTGGTGAGCACCGCGCTTTGGGTGCCGCTGCGCTCCAGAATGGCGCGGAGGGCCGGCCACTGGTTCAGCCCACGCCGCAGATTATTGAAGACCGCCACCCCCTGGAAGGTCTCCAAAATTTCGGCGAACGGCACCAGCTCGGTCACCACCCGCTCGTTCTCGCGGATGTCTGAGATGGCGGCAGGGGTCCCCGTCCACAAGAAGTCGTAATCGACGTAACGCGCCTGCGGGGTCGAGACCGGCCCGGCCATCAGAACCGCCACGCGGCTGACAGGCGTCGTGGGCGTGAACAAATGCTTGACCGCCGCTTCATACACCGCCCGCGCATCCAGCGCCCCGGCGATAGCCCGGCTGGCCGCGTACAGACGCCGCGTTTCGTCGAGCGTCTTTTCGGTCTGTTCCAACAGGCGATTCTTCTGCAGCACCGTGCTCATCTGCCCGGTGAGCGCGCGGTAGACTTCGTAATCTTCCGGTGCCAGGTCAATGATCTCTGCCGCTGTGATCAGCAGCACCGCAATGGGTTGGTTGGCGCTGAAGAGCGGGAACGCCGCGCAGAAACTGCGGCCCCGTTCGCGCAGGTACGCGATCATCGCGGTTGGGGCTGGCGCGTCTGGGTTGCGATCCACCGTGATTTCCGGTTCGCGCTGCCGCAGCGGCGACTCAAGCACCACCGGCATGAGGAGGGTCTCATCTTCGGTGAGGATCTCAACGCCCGCCGAACGCGCCACGATCCGCAGCCGCGTCGGCCAGCCAGAACTATCCAATTCCCCCTCGAACAGCCCCAACTCGAAGTTCAGGTTCTCAGCGCTGGCAATCGTCACCGCCGCATGGACGAGATCTTCCACCCGCTCGGACATATTGGTGATGCGGCTGGCCGAATACAGGCGCTCAATTTGCACCAGCGACTCGGCGTTCTGCTGGAGCAACATGCGGTTGTCAATCGCCACCCCTGCCTGATCGATCAAGGCACTGTAGATGCGGCCCTCACGCTCCGTGAAGGTGCGGTAGCGCGGGAATTCCACAAAGATCACGCCGCGCCACACATTACGCACACTGAACGGAATGAGCACCAGCGCGCGCGAATGCGTATCCAGCAGGATGGCGCGGAACACATCATCGATGCGGGTGTCGCGCTCCGTGTCCGAAATGAGCACCACTTGATCGGCTTGCATGTCGAGCAGAATGGGATGATCGCCGAAGCGCAGCTGCACCCCCGCCAGATGAACGGCCACCGGCGGGCGATCCGGCGTCCCCCAATCCGCCACAATTTCGAGCCAGGTGGGGTCGGCACCCGGCGCATACTCATCAAACACCCCAATCTGGCCGCCGCTCGCCTCTGGCATCACCGACACAATGATCGAGCGGACGATGTCTTCCAGGCTGTCGGCCTCGTTAAGGTAACGGCTGAGATCATACAGCGTCGAGGTTTCAGCCAGGCTGTACTGGGTTGCCTCGATGAGGCGCACATTTTCAATCGCAATGCCCACACGATCTGCGACCGCGCGCAGAATGGCCGCGTCACCGTCGCTGAAGCTGGTGTCATCGGGCAACGCTGCTTCAATGGCCCCGACGACCTGCCCGCGAATGGCAATGGACGCGCTCAAGCCGGGGAGCGGGTCGGCATCGGGGGGCAGCGGCTCCACGCCCATCAGATTATATTGATAATGCGATGGCTCTTCGGCGCGCAGCCGCAGCGTCGTGAGCGCGTGCTGAGCGGGCTGGGTTTCCGCCACCCGGAGCTGTTCGCTCAGATCATGCAGCCGCCGCACATTGTAGAGCGTCGTCGCAATCTGGTCGGCGAAGAACTGGAACGTCAGCACATCGTTGGAGTTAATGCTGCCCGCCTCCAGCCCTTGAATATCCAGCACGCCGTACAACTCATCGTCGGCCTTGAGCGGCAGGATCAAGCGCGTCCGCGACTCGGGGAGCAGCGCCCGTGCCGACTCATCGCCGGGCTGTACTTCCATTTGCAGATGCGGCTCTTCCGCGCGAATCACCTGGCTGATGCTGGCGGGCGCGTGGACAGGCACCCGGAGCGGGCGGTCGAGGAAGCGGCCCGCGTAGCTGTGTGTCAGCACAATGTGCTCGCCCACCTCGTCGAGCTGCAAGATTTGCGCGTGGAAGTACCCGAAATCTTCACAGATCAAGTCGATGGTGCGCTGGAGCACCGCGTCCATGTCCGCTTCCAGCCCCGTCTCTTGGTTGAGGCGGCGCGCAAGCTGCAAATGGCGGTCGTAGCGCCCGCGTTCTCTGTCCAAATCCTGCTGAATGCGCTCAACGCGCTGGGTCATCCCCTCAAAGGCGTCCAGCAGTGCCGCAACTTCGCCACCGACTACCGGCGGCGCAGCCGCCGCCCCGCCGCTCACCTGAGTTTGCGCCCACACGCTGGCCTGGGTCAGCGGCACAAACGAGCGGCGCAGCCCGCCGTTGATCACCATCAACACCACGCCACCAATCACCAACATCATGAGCACGATAGCGCCGCCGGCCAGAATGAAGGTGCCCTGCACCGCGAGCAGATCGTCGACCAGAACGAGATGCCACACCCCGGTTTGCGTATCGCCGAAAGGCAGCGCGACATTTGAAACGATCTGCCCACCCACCGGCACCGCGTTGAATTCCGCGAGCGGATCATCGATGATCAGTGTGGATAGGGACGGCAAGCGGTCGGTGAGGGCTAGTGTCGTACCATCCTGCAAATGGTCCGAATAGGTCCGTTCGGTGGTGGTATCGAAGAGAATTTGATTTTGCGTATCGGTCAACAGCAGTTGCCGGCCCGTCACTTGATCGGCCAGTGTATTCAATTCGGTGCTCAGAAGATTCACCAGCGGGTCAAGCGCGAGTTCGAGTTGGATAACGCCAGCCACCGTAGACACATCGTTGAGCGGCGCAACAGGTGCCGACAAGCGCACCAGTGGGATAGCAAGTGTGCCGCCGTTCTCCGGCTCAAACATGAAAACATCCACCGGCCCGGCAATCACCGTGCCCAGCGGGGCGCTCAAACCGTCACGCCAGGTGACTTCATCGGAGGCGATAAACACATCGCTGATGCTGGCTTCGGTGCGCGGCAGCCCACCCGTGTAGTTCTCGCTGCTGGTCCACACCACTCCCGTCGCCGTGATGTAGCGCAGCGCCAGGTACTCACCGCGATGCTGGTTCATCACGTCTGCGAACTCGCGCAGCAGCCCAATCTGGGCGGTGAACGAGTCGGCCCCAAAGACGGTCGTTGAACGGGCAAATGTGCGGGCCGCATCGCCGTTGGCCAGCATCAGCAAATCATTATGGACGTTGTTGATCTCGGTCTGGAACTGCTGGCTAATTTGCGTTGGCCCAATGCGATGGATCCGCTCCAAGGCGCTGCGTGACGCGATCCAGGCGAACGCAGCCAAAATCAGGCCTAACGTCAGGAAAGACAAGATGATCAGCGGCGTCAGGCGGCGCATGATGCGGCTGCGCAACGACATGCCGCCGCGCAGCCGCACTTGATCAGTGGGGTGTTGGTTGTTCACGGCTTCAGGCCGTGTAGCTTGCTGTTGAGTCATGCGAAAGCACCTCCGGCTTGACCCTTAGGACTGGGATGGGTGCCCGTTCTGGGCAGACTCGTGCAGCCGCACATTGACTTGTGGGCTGCGCAACGCTTGGCCCACCTCGCGCGCTGCGGTTTGCAGCACCGCTTCGATGCTGTTTTGCGAAGTGAGCTTGCGCGCGATGGTGTTGACGACCCGCTCGCGTTCGGTGGCGCGCTGGCTTTCCTGGAAGAGCCGCGCGTTGTCCAAACTGAAGGCCAGCCGCTCGGCCAGCTCTTCCGCCAAACCAAGCTGCTCGGCGCTGAAACTGGCGGCGGGCAGTTCCCATTCCACCGCGCCGATCACCTGGCCACGAATGCGCACGGGCAGCGCAATCGGCACGGTGCCACGCTCGGTGGTTGCGCCCACAACGAGCTTGGCCTGTGCCCGCGCCTGCTCGCGCAGCGAGGTCAGATCCGTGCCCGTAACCAGCCCGGCTTCGCGGCTGACGCCGCCCGGCTGCCGCCGATCCGTGAGGTATTCGTTCCAGGCGTTCAGCGTCGCCTGACGGTTGCGCTGCTCGATGATCGCCACCCGCTGGAGGGACTGTTCATACAAGCGGGCATGATCCACCCCCACCGCCAACTGCGCAGCGATGGTTTCGATCACTTCAGTTTGATCTTGCGGGAAGCCTTCGCTGCGGCGGCTTTGCACGTCCAGCACGCCGATCAGATCCGTGCCCACTTGCAGCGGAATCGCCATTTCGGAGCGGGTGTCTGGCAGAAATTCGTTGCTGCGATGCACCTGGCTGGAGGCGGTGTCGCGCGCCACGATCAAGCGGCGCTGTTCGGTCGCCTGGCCCACGACGCTCAAGCTGCCGACAGCCAGGCGATGGCCGCGTTCCAGCAAAGCGCGCCCGGCCTCGCCGGTGCTGCTGCGCAGCAGCGCATACGTCCCCGCTTCGTTGAGCAGAAACACCTGCGCATGATAGATGTTCGGGAACCGTTCGATGATCAAGTTGACGACACGATCCATCAGTGCTTGGAGATCGCGCTGGTTCGCGGTCAAGCGGCTGATCTCCTGAGTGGTGTCGAAATCGCGCGAGCGCGCCGCGATCCGCGCTTCCAGATCATCGATCAAAACGCGCACCTGATCGCGCATCGCCACAAACGACAGCGCCAGATCCCCCAATTCGTCCTGCCGTTTGACATCCGGCATCGGCATGTCGAAATCACCCTGCATCAAGCTCTGCGTCGCGCGGCGGAAGCGCAGCAGCGGCGGCGCGATCATCTGGTTGATGGCTGCCGCCACCACCGCGATTAGGACGAGAAACCCGACCGCAGTGACGAACCCCGGCACATCGAAGAAGCGCAGTGCCTGGGTGTAAGCTACCGCGAGCGGCGTCTGCGTGATGAGCACCAAACCGCTATCAGGGACGGGCGCGTAGTAGCCAATCACCTCCACGCCGTCGGCCAGCGGGTAGCTT
>JAADYY010000480.1 GCA_010092805.1 Chloroflexota bacterium
CTGGTGATCACGAACTGGGATTATTTCTTCACCCTGTTTCACAACCTCTTTTTCGAGAGCGGCACCTGGCAGTTCCTCTACTCCGATACGCTGATTCGCCTGTTCCCGGAGCAATTCTGGTTTGACGCAGCGCTGATCATCGGCGGCTTCAACGTGATCATGTCGCTTGGGGTGCTCGGCATCACGTGGCGGTGGGGGCGGCGCGCCGTCAAGCATCCGATGACCAGCGGGTGACGGTTTTGACAGGCCATCCGCCGGGAGTTAAGCTTTTCTGGACGAATTTTAGCGTTATGATATAAATATGAGATTATCAAACGCGCTTGGCAAATGGTTGACGATTGGAATCGGCGTGAAGCGCTGGGTGCTGCTGCTGCTGATTGGCATCCTGCTGATCGCCGTCAGTCTCGTGGTGAGCGTGCTCAAGCTGATGCAGCCGGGCCTGCCGGATATGCCTGTGCTCGATACCGATTGGGCTGTGATCATTGGTGCGGGTGTCGGTGGCTTCGCGTTAGCGATCATCGCCCCGATTCGGCTGTCGTATAACCTGCTGGCACCGTACCGCACACATCAGCAAGGCCCCATCATCGACCGGGTTTACAACCACAACAAGCGTGTCAAAGGCCCGAAGGTCGTCGCCATTGGTGGTGGAACAGGCTTGCCCTCGGTGCTGCGTGGGCTGAAGACGTTCACGAGCAACATCACCGCTATTGTCACCGTTGCGGATGACGGCGGGAGCAGCGGGCGCTTACGGCGCGATCTGGGGGTGCTGCCGCCCGGTGATCTACGCAACAACATCGCGGCGCTGGCCGACGACGAAAGCCTCATGACACGGTTGTTTCAGTATCGCTTTCAGCAGGGCGATCTCAATGGGCATTCGTTCGGCAACCTGTTTATCACGGCGCTGTCTGGGGTGACCGGCAGCCTGGAGACGGCGCTGGTCGAAACGGAGCGCGTGCTCAACATTCAGGGGCGGGTATTCCCCGCCACGCTGCAAGATGTGACACTGGTCGCTTCAGTGCGGATGGTGGGGGAGCGGCGTGCGGTCACGATTCGCGGCGAATCCAAGATCAGCGAGGCGGGCGGCCACATCGAACAGCTCACGCTATCTCCGCAGGATGCGGCAGCCTACAGCGGCAGCATCCAGGCGATCCTCAACGCCGATATTGTCGTGATTGGGCCGGGCAGCTTGTACACCAGCATCCTGCCGAATATCCTCGTTAAAGGCATTGCTGAGGCATTACGCGCCACGAACGCCTACAAGGTCTATGTGTGCAACATTGCCACACAGCCGGGCGAGACGGGCGGCTACACCGTCGCCGAGCACATTCTGGCGCTGGAACAGCACATCGGGCGCGGCGTCTTCCAGGTGATTCTGGCAAACAATGCTTACCCACTCCACAACGCGGGCGAGAATACCGTCTACGTGCAGCCCGTGCCGGAGCATCATGAGGTGTTGCAGCGCTACGAAATCTGCTACACCGATCTGGTGGATACAGCGCGGCCCTGGCGTCACGACTCCCGCAAGCTCGGCCTGGCGATCATCGGGCTGAGCGAAGCTGAGCGCACCGGCTTCGCGCCTGTCAAGTTTGCGCTGGCGAATGCTCCGGGCGGCATTGTGATCAAGTAATCGAATTTGCACATCCGCCGCTGAACGATCACAATCTCCAGTTGGGCCGCAACCGGGTTGAACAACCGACGGTGCGCCCATTGATCGTAAGCAAGCCCGCAGCGGCGAGCGGCATCTGCTAGATCACGACGGATCACAGGCTCGTTCTGCGGTTGTGTCTGGCGTCTGCACCGCAAGGAGATTTCCCGACTATGAACAAAATGACCATCCGCGATTATGATCTGAGCGGCAAGCGCGTGCTGGTGCGCGTCGATTTCAACGTCCCGCTAGATGGCGAGACCATCACCGATGACACCCGCATCCGTGCTGCTATCCCCACACTCCAGGCGATCCTGGCGCAGAACCCCAAATCTGTAATTCTGATGTCGCATCTTGGCCGCCCAAAGGGGGAACCCAAGCCAGAATTCTCGCTGAAGCCAGTGGCCCCAGCGCTGGCGGCCCTGTTGGGCCGTGATGTGGCGTTTGCCGCCGACAGCGCGGGCGAGATCGCGGAGCAGGCGGCGGCGAATTTGCCGGAAGGTGGCGTGCTGCTGCTGGAAAATACGCGCTATTACAAGGGCGAAGAGAAAAACGACGCCGATTACGCCGCCCAGTTGGCGAAGCTGGGCGATGTGTTCGTGAATGATGCGTTTGGCTCGGCGCACCGCGCGCACTCGTCAACCGTCGGCGTCACGGATCACCTGCCGTCGGTTTCCGGCCTGCTGATGGAAAAGGAACTCAACTACCTGGCGATCACGCTGGAAAATCCACAGCGCCCGTTCCTGGCGATCCTCGGTGGCGCGAAGGTCTCCGACAAGATCGAGGTGATCGAAGCGCTGCTGAGCAAAGTCGATAAGCTGCTGATCGGCGGTGGCATGGCGAACACCTTCTTCAAGGCGCAGGGCCACGAGCTGGGCAACTCGCTGGTGGAAGCTGACGC
>JAADYY010000481.1 GCA_010092805.1 Chloroflexota bacterium
ATGTTTCGCCAAATTGGATATCGTTGACCGGGTATCCACTCGAGAAGGCAACTGTGGATTGGGACTTTTGGCCATCGCTGATTGTGCCCGAAGACCGTGCTGCCGTTGGCCTTCAGCTGGAACGCTTGCGTGCGGGGCTGAGCGGCGTGGTCGAATATCGCCTGGTACGCGCGGACGGCGAGGTGATCTGGGTGCGGGACAGCGCGCGCGCACTGCCCGGCAGCGGTGAAATCGCCTGGATGATCTACGGTGTCGTCAGCGATATTTCGGTGCTGAAGCTTGCGCAATCTGTGCAGTTGGAGCAGGAGCGGCTGCAAATCGCGATTGCCAAGGAGCGCGAGTTAAGCGAGGTGAAAACGCACTTCATGTCGATGGTGTCGCACGAATTTCGCACGCCGCTTGCCATGATTCTCAGCGCAGCGGAGATGCTGGAGCGTTACTTCGATCAGATGAATGTTGCGCAGCGCCAAGACAAGCTGGCAACAATCCAAGCGCAGATCGGTCATCTGCGGACCATGCTGGACGAAGTCGCTTTGATCTTGCGCGCCGGGTTGGGGTACCTGGAATATGATCCGAAGCCGGTCGATGTGGTCGCATACTGTGAAAGTCTGCTCGAAGAAGTGCGCAACACCATCGGGCAGACTCACGTTGTGCGTTCGATGATGCCTGATGATCTGCCGATGGTGTATGTGGACGCGCGTTTGCTGCGCCGCATTCTCGTCAACCTACTCTCCAACGCGCTGAAATACTCAATGCCGGGCACCCTCGTCGCGCTTCGGCTGCTGCGGCGGCGCGGGCAGTTGTGCTTTGAGATCAGCGATGCGGGGCGCGGCATCCCCCCCGAAGATCATGAGCGGCTGTTTGATGCTTTCTTCCGGGGCAGCAATGTCGAAGACGTGGGCGGTACCGGTTTGGGGTTGGCTGTGGTCATTGAGAGCGTTCGGATGCACAACGGCAGCATCACCCTGGAAAGCGAGGTCGGGAAGGGATCAACCTTCAAGGTGCTGCTGCCGTTCCAACCCATTAACTCACCAACTGAATGATCAAGGTGCTGCGCGGGGGCAGTTCGGGCAGCGGTTGATACGCCGCGAAGCCGCCCGCCCCGTTGAGTTCAGGTATGCTGATCGCCGCTGCCCCCGACGGCGCAAACATGATCTCAGCACCCGAAACCGTCGCCAGCGGTCCTTCATCGAGTGTGAGGCCATAATCGCTGATCGCTTCGTCGGACAGGTTGATCACCACCAGCAGCGTTTCATCGGGCGTCACCCGCAGGAACGGGTAGATGGGCTGCGAGATCGCACGGATGCCCGTTTCAACGGGGACAAAGTCGCCTGTTTGCAGCGCTGGGTGCGCGTTGCGCAAATGGATCAACGACCGGTAGTGGCTCAACAACGACGCAGGATCGCCACTTTGATCGGCGACAGTGGCGGCTTGGTTCTCGTCAGCGAGCGGCTGCCAGGGGGTGCCAGTGGTGAACCCGGCGGTGTTCGGGGCAGCGTCCCACTGCATCGGCGTGCGGATGCGTTCGTCCGGCTTGACACCCATCATGCCGATCTCTTCGCCGTAGTACAAGAATGGCACGCCGGGGATCGTCAGCAGCAGCGACGCGGCGACTTTAGCGGCATCAACATCGCCGCGCAGCGCGCTCATCACGCGGTTCTGGTCGTGATTCGTCAGGAACGACGCGAATTGCCCCGGCGGATACAGATCGAGCACGCGGTTGAGCGCCGTGTTGACCGCCGCCGCGTTGCCCTGCGCCGCGCTTTGCACAAGCGCCGTCGCCAGGTCGAACTCAAACACCAGATCGACGCCGTCACCGACGTAAGGGGCAGCGACAAAGCTGCTGCTCCACACCTCACCGACCGTCAAGGCATCGGGCGCAACCGAGTCGATGAAGGCGTCGTAATCACGCATCCATTGGCGCGTGGCCTCGGTGTTTTCCTGCTCGCGGCCCACTTCGATGATGTGCTTGACGGCATCGAGCCGCAGGCCATCAACGCCGAGATCTTCCAGCCAGAAGCGCGTGATGTCATAGATGGCCTCGGTAGTGGCAGGATTCTCATGATTGAGATCGGGCATCCCTCCCCAGAACAGACCATAATAGAAACGATCTGCCAGCGGGTGCCACACCACCTGACCATCGGGGCCGCGAAAACCGGGATCTTCGTCGGCCCACACGTACCAGTCCGCGAACTCCGCCTCTCCCGCCGCTGAGGCCGCAAACCAGGGGTGTTCAACCGACGAGTGATTGATCACTAAATCGACGATCACGGCGATGCCTCGGTCGTGCGCGGCGTCCATGAAGGCGTCAAAATCGGCGCGCGTGCCGAAATCGGCCTCGATGGCGCGGTAGTCGAGCACATCGTAGCCGTGATAGCTCAACCCCTCGGTGACAGGCATCAGCCAAATGCCGGTGACGCCGAGATCATCGGTGGTTGTGGGGTCGCCGTCGTTCAGGTAATCCAATCGGTCGATCATGCCGCGCAGGTCGCCGATGCCGTCGCCGTCGCTGTCCTGGAAGCTGCGCACGAAGATCTCATAAAAAACACGGTCGTTCCACCACGCGGCGGCGGTTCCAGGGTCATCCTGTGCGTTCAACGCGCCTACTGGGGCGATCAGCAGGAGCAGCGGGACCAGCAGCACGGTGATTCGGAGCAAACGGGGGTAGATCATGTGGAATACACTCCTAATGGCTGTCAAAAAATCTGGCATGTCTGATCTTGACACATTAACCCTTGACCGCGCCAGCCGTCAGCCCGCGTGTCAGGAAGCGCTCGAAGAAGAAGAACAACACGATCACGGGCACTGTGATGATCACCGACCCGGCCATCAGCATGGTACGGGGCACTTCCTGCGAATCGAGCTGGCGCAAGCCCAACGGCAGTGTCCAACTGAGCGGGCTGTCGGTGAGGAAGAGGATGGCGAACAGAAACTCATTCCAGGCGATCATGAAGGTGTAGAGCGCGACTGACGCCACTGCCGGTATCGACAGCGGCAGCACGATCCGCCAGATGGTGTTGATCCGTGTCATCCCGTCGATGAGGGCGGCTTCTTCCAATTCCGCTGGGATCGTCTGGAAGTAGCTGCGCAGCATGTACAGGGCGACGGGCAGCGTCCCAGACATATACACGATGACCATCGTCGGGAAGCTGCCGCGCGCACCCAACTGGCTGAACACGACAAACAGCGGAATCCCGATGACGATGGCCGGGAACATATAGACGAGCAAAATCCCCCAACTCATCGCCGCTTTGAGGCGAAAATCGAGCCGAGTCACGGCATATGCGCCGGGGATCGCCAGCAGCAGCGTCAGCAGCACAACCACAACGGAGAGCGCCAGACTGTTGCCGATATACAGCGAGAAGTTGAAATCGACGAGCACCGCTTGGTACGGCTCCCAGAAATTCGCCAGTTGATCCAACGTGGGGAACAGCCGCGTCGGGTTCAGGAGCACATCGCCCATATCGCGGACGGACAGGGTGAGCATCCAGTAAAACGGGAACGCGGTTGTGATCACGAAGAAAATGATGAAAAACCACTTGAGTACACGCGCGATGACGGTTTCGATCTCTTCGCGGCTGCGGGGCGGGCGTGGGGGCGCTGTTGTTGCGACACCGCGCGTTTGTTCACGAGTTTGGGTGGTGGCCATGATTAACGCTCCTCGACCAAGAACCAACGGAAATATACGCTGACAACGACGGCCAGCACCAGCGCGAGCACAACGGCCAGCGCGGCGGCGGTGCCGATGTTTCGTGAGCTGAACAATTGATTGAAGATCTCGATGGTGATGAGTTTCGTATTTGACGCACCGCCCGTCAGCAGGAAAACATCGTCGAATTTGTTGAACGTCCAGATGAAGCGGAGCAAAAATAGGGTTCCGAAGACAGCTTGTAGCTGCGGCAGCGTGATGTACCACAGGCGCTGTGAGGGGGCCGCGCCATCGACTTTAGCCGCCTCGTACATATCCTCCGGGATCGCTTGGATGCGCGCGAGGATGAACAGGAACGCGAAGGGGAAGTAGCGCCAGCCCTGAAACAGCACGATCATCGTGAAGGCGGTGGCGGGTGCCGTCAGGTAATCGATGCGCTGGCCACCCAAGCCAGCGACGATCTCGTTGACGAGGCCGAACTGCGCATTGAACAGCATTTTCCACACCAGCACAACCGAGACAATCGGCGCGATGTAGGGGAACAGCAGGAAGCCGCGCACGATGTTGCGCCCGCGAAAACTGTCCTTGACGACCAGCGCCGCGATCAATCCAAGCAGGATGGCGAGGAAGGTGCCCAGAATCGTGTAAACGAAGGTGCGCCATAGTGTGGGCCAGAAATCGCGGGCATTGAGGACACGCTCATAATTGCGCAGCGTGAAATCTTCCAGCGAGAACAAGCGTAGGTCAGGGAGATCGCGCAAGCGCACCGGGCGGAACGATAGCACGAGGTTCCAGATCATCGGGAAGACGACAATCGCAATCACGATGATGAACGTGGGCAGCAGCAAGCCATAGGCCAGATCCGCGACGGTCTGACGCAGAGTCGTTGTGCGGCTGTACTGCCCGAAGCCGCGATGGGTGAAGCTCATCACCAGCGCGGCAACCAGGGCGGCAATCCACAGCAGGAGTGCCGCATTCACCGCTGCGTCTGTGCTGTCGATCAAGCCAATCAGGGTCGCGCCGAAGCCGACTCCGACACCGACCAGCACGCCCAACCGCGCCCCCACACGCGGGTTGCGGTCAATGGTGGCGAACAAATAGAAGCCGGGCAGCCCACCGATAAACGCCCAGACGATGGCGTAAATCACCACCTCCAGCAGCGAAAACGTAGCTAACATGATATGTCCTTACTACTGTAATCTTCGGTTGAACTCTGTGCGGGTAGGCGCTTGGTTGACCGAGCGCCTCATGTGCTGATTTGCGTGTGTTGATGTGATCGAAATTGAGGAACGAAAAACGCCGGGCAGTGGCTCCACCCGGCGTCATGGATCATGTGTTGCGTGCATTGACGGATCGGCCACACGATGCCGCCATCAAGGGGTGGCGGTATCATGTGTGTGCGTTTGGCGGTTATTCCGCCAGTGAAGCCTGAATGTCTTCGACCTCGAACTGAACTTCCTCGGCGGCTTCTTCCGCTGTCAGCACGCCGTTGGCCATATCGCTGAGCAGACGCGGCACGGGCAGTTCCTGATAGACACCGCCGACCAGCTCGCCCTGACCCTGCACGAAGCCCCAACGATCAAAGCCGGTGGCACCTTCTGCAATCGCATTGATGACGGCTTCGCTGTAGAAATCGCCCAGCGGCGCACGCTGATCCACGCCCGTTTCCAGGGTGCTCCAGCCCTCGACATACAGGGTGGGGTTATCCGGCGTGCCGCGGCGCATGGGGAACTTGCCTTCTGGCGAGACGGCCAGCCAGTCCAGGTAACCTTCTGACAGCCAGAATTCGACGAACTGCTGGGCTTCCGGCGGGGCGCTGGTGCTGATGCCCATCAAACTCACCTGACCGTACTGCGCGGGTGTTTCGTCATTGGGGCCGGTGAACGCCGGGACGAACCCGCTGTTGCGCGCCAGGTACGCTGGGTCGTCAATGCATTCCGGGCAGTTGGGCAGCGCGTTATCGCGCAGACCGGCCATTTCATCGAGGATGAACGGCGACCACACAATCATCGCTGCCTGACCTGCGAAGTAAGTCGCGCGTGAGCTGGCAACATCAATGATGCCGGGGGGCGCGTATTCGGTCACCAGTTCTGTGAAGAAGCGCATCGCTTCGACCATCTCTGGCGTGTTGAGCGTGACGCTACCCATATCGTCGGTCAGCGAGACCCCGTTGGCGAGCGCGAAGTGCTCGAACGTCTGCTGAGTGAAGACCGCACCCGGATCGTTGGCGAGCACGATGCCGAACAGGTTGTTGGCCGGGTCGTTGAGGGCTTCGGCGGCGGCGCGAATGCTCTCGAAGTCGGTGGGGGCTTCCAACCCGGCGGCCTCGAACAGATCCGCACGGTAGATCAGGAGCTGGCCCCAGCCATCGGTGGGCACCGCGACGTACCCGTCCGCGCCATCACCCACCAGGTTGAGCGCGCTGAACTGCGCCGCGCCCAGGTTGTTGATCACGGCGGTGGCGGCTTCGTTATCGAGGATGCCTTCGGCAAACCAGGTGGCGGCGAAATCGACCGGGTGGAACATCACGTCCGGCAGTGTCCCGGCGGCCAGGTTCGCGGCCATCAGGCTGTCGAGGATGTTCTCATCGGTGAGCACCAACGACACTTCAATCCCGGTCTCGGCGGTGAACTGATCGATGATCGCGCGGGTGGCTTCGGCGCGTTCCGGCTGCGTTTCCGTGCTCCAGAACAGGATGGGTGAGGTGTCCTGAGCGACGGCCAGCCCGGAAAGGCTCAGCGTAACCGCCAGGGCGAGTAAGAGAACTTTTTTCACGAGAACTTGCCTCCAAAGTGTGAATAGTTAGCTAAACGATCACGCTGTCGAATGGCAGCATGAGGGTACACGATGTATGCAGGGTGAGTTTTGTGGGCGCTTCGCACAGCGAGTTGTGATTGGGAGGTGCGTTGTGGATTAAATGAGTCATGCAACAAGCGTTCGCAAAAACGTGCCAATTATTAATTACGGGCTGCACTCGCCCAAAAGCAAGTTAACTATAATCCCGAAGCGCGGCGGCGTCAAGTTGTATGCGCGGCTAGAGTTTGTGCAAATGGCACGAGCAGCAGCTTGATCGGTTGCTGCCGCTCGCAGATGGGTGCCGGTGTTAGGTGGCGGTTTCGGCTTTCAGCCAGAGGATATGAAACGGCGAGAGCACCAACCGCAGCGGCTCGCCGGGCGGCAGGTCAAACGGCTCATCGATCAGCAGGTTGCGCCAGCGCCGCACGTCGTCTGCCGGGATGTGGATGGTGGCGATGTCGCCAGTGACGTTGTGAATCGCCAGCACCCGCTCCGTACCGTCCGGGGAGGTGCGCTCGACAGCGAAAACCGCTGGGCCGAGTTCCAGCACGCGCTGGCCGCCCAGCGGATGAAATGCC
>JAADYY010000482.1 GCA_010092805.1 Chloroflexota bacterium
CCATCAACGCCTGAAGGGTAGC
Organism: Chloroflexota bacterium; assembly: GCA_010092805.1. Classification (GTDB taxonomy): domain Bacteria; phylum Chloroflexota; class Anaerolineae; order Aggregatilineales; family Phototrophicaceae; genus Flexifilum. Next base: position 23 of record JAADYY010000482.1, read on the forward strand.
GGGCGGTGTGGTATTGACCGTGTGCGGGCCGATCAGGTTATCGACGTAGAGGGTGTCGGGGTATTCGGGGTTTTTGGTGCTGGTGCTGGCCCACAGCGGACGCTGCACCCGCGCACCCTGCGCCGCCAGTTTCTCCCAGCGTTCGCCGCTGAACAGTTCCTGGAAGCGGGCGTAAGTCGCTTTACAGTTCGCAATCGCAATCTTGCCTTGCAGATCAGTGTTGCCCACTTCGGCCAGCGCGCGGTCAACGGCACTATCGACGCGGCTGACGAAGAATGAGGCCACCGAGGCCACCTTGCTCACATCACCGCCGGACGCGGCCAGCTTTTCCAGGCCGTTGATGTAAGCGTTGGCGACATCTTCGTAGTGCTTCAGCGAGAACATCAGCGTGACATTGACGTTGATGCCGTCGCCGATCAGGGTTTCGATGGCTGGGATGCCCGCCGAGGTCGCCGGGACTTTGATCATGATGTTGGGGCGGGCCAGCAGGTCGAACAAGCGGCGGGCTTCGGCGATGGTGCCGTCGGTATCGTGCGCCAGCGTCGGGCTGACTTCCAGGCTGATGTAGCCGTCGTCGCCGTTGCTCTCGTCATACACCGGGCGGAAAATATCGGCGGCCAGCTTGATGTCCTCAGTCGCCAGCGCCTCATAAATTTCGCCGGCAGACTTGCCGGCATCCACCAGCGACTTGAGTTCGCTGTCGTAATCTGAACTCCCAGCGATAGCTTTCTCGAAGATCGTCGGGTTGGAGGTTACCCCCCGCACCCCTTGCTCCACCAGCGTCTTCATCTCGCCGGAGGTGATGAACGCACGGCGGATATAATCGATCCAGATCGATTGGCCCAGTGCGGTGAGTTCATGCAGCTTCGTCATGACTTTGTCCCCTTGTTTTCCGACACTACTGCAAATGCTATTATATTCTGCAACGCATTTCTAAAGAATCTCTAAATGCGCTGAAACCGCTTCACCTTGCGAAGTCGGTCTGAATTTTTGACGCCAAAACGGGCGCTAAGCTTTCGCCTTGCGCCCGCGAGTGCGTTGTTTTCCGCAGGATTTTGTGTGTGATTTGAGGATTATTGCCCAGGCGCGGCACTGAGCGTTTGCATCGCTTGATGCGCGCTGAGGTAGATGTGATCGCGCCCAAATTCATCGAGGAAGCCGACCTGCTCCAACCGATCCATGACGGGGCCTTTGACTTCAGCCAAATGGAACGTCACCCCGGCGTCGCGGAGTTCGTGCAGCAGACCGCGCAACACTTCGAGCGCGCTGGTATCGATGTAGTTGACGGCGCTGCACACCAGCACCAGATGATCGACCGCTGGGTTATCGGCGACGGCGCTCAGCAGCACATCTTCGAGATACTGCGCGTTGGGGAAGTAGAGACTCTCGTCGATGCGCACCATCAGCACACGCGGATCCGTCGTCGTCTCGTGACGGAGCACGTTACGAAAGTGCTCCGTTTCGCCGATGCGCCCGATGATCGCGACGTGAGGGCGGCTCGTCCGCCACAGATAGAGCGCCAACGCCGCGCCCGCACCGACCAAAATGCCCGTCTCGATTCCGACCAGCAGCACCGCCGCGAACGTCGCGCCCAACGAGATCGCGTCCGCTTTGTTGTACTGCCAGGCGTGACGCGGTGTCTCGAAATCGAACAGCTTGGTGACGGCCACCAGAATGATCGCGGCGAGCACCGCATTCGGTAGGTAGAAGAACAACGGCGTGAGCACCAGCAGCGTCAAGCCGATCAGAGCCGCTGTGATGATCGAGGCGAGGCCAGTGTTCGCGCCCGCCGTGAAGTTAACGACCGAGCGGCTCAAGCCACCCGCAATCGGGTAGCCGCCTGTGAACGCCGCGCCGATGTTCGCCGTTCCCAGCGCGACCAACTCCTGATCTGGGTCGATTTTCTGGCGGCGTTTGCTCGCCAGCGATTTTGCAATCGAGATGCTCTCCATGTAACCGACCAGCGCGATGGTCAGCGCCACCGGGAGCATCGCGCTCCAATCCGCCAGATCAAAGCTGGGCATCGTCAGCGGCGGCAGCCCGGCAGGGACAGTGCCAACGATGCTGATCCCGGCGCTGTCCCTGAGGCCGAATCCCCAAACAAGCAGTGTGCCCAGCACAACGACGACCAGCGGCCCCGTTTTGGTGAGCGGCACAATCACGCCCTCAGCCAGCCCGATACGATGCAGCAGCGCCCCTAGCCCAGAGCGGAAGTAGAGCAGAATCCCGATGCTGCCGACCGAGATCGCCAACGCTACGAAGTTGATCTGGCTGATATGTTCGACGGCGTACACGATCTGCTCGTAAAAGTGTTCGCTGCGCGGAATGTCGATCCCCAAGATGTGCTTGAGTTGGCTGGCCGCGATCACGATGCCCGCCGCGCTCACAAACCCGGAGAGCACCGGGTGGCTCAGGAAGTTGACCATGAAGCCGAGCCGGAACAGTCCCATCCCCAACTGGATGAGGCCCGTCAGCAGCGCCAACGTGATCGCAACCAGAATCGTCTCGGCGAGCGATTGCGGCCCAATTTGGCTGATGCCCGTCGCCACCAACAGCGAGACCATCGCCGCTGGGCCAACGGCCAACGTCCGGCTGGTGCCCAGCAGCCCGTAGATGACCAGCGGCACAATGCTGATATACAGGCCGGATTGGGCTGGCAGCCCGGCCAGCAGGGCATATGCCATGCTCTGCGGCACCAGCATCACCGCGACGATCACGCCAGCGATCAGGTCACCGGAGAGGTTGGCGCGCTGGTAATTCAGCAGCCACTCCAGAAACGGCAGGTAGCGGCTCAGCCGGAAGCCGCTACCCTGATCGCCGAGTGGTTTGAATGGGGCGGGCTGTGTGCCAACCACCTTGCCCTCGTTCACGTCAGTTCTGCTCCGTCGGCAGTGCTTGCGCCCACGCCTGCGTGTTATCGTTCAGGTTGATCACGGCGGTGAAGCCATATTTACGCAGCACACTGGCCGCAATCTGCGAGCGGTAGCCGCTGGCGCACTGCGTCACAATCGTGTGATCACGCGGGAGGTCATTCAAACGGTTTGGGATGTAACCCAGCGGGATGTTCTGCGCCCCGCTGATGTGCTGCGCGCTGTATTCGCTGGCACCGCGCACATCTAGGATCACAAGGTCGTTGTGCTGCGCACGAGCGGCCAATTCGTTTGCGTCAACACGGTACAAGGTCGCTGTCTCGCCGCTGATCACGTCGGGTGTGCAGTACCCCGCGATCTGATCCACACCAATCGAACGCATCGCCACCAGAATCTCGGTCAGCGCCGTTTCCGGCACGATCAGATAGGTGGGGCAGGCGTAATCGACGAACCAACCGACGTAGTTGATGTAGCTGCCGTCGGTGTGAGGGATGCTGATGGATCCAGGTAGGTAGGCGTCGGCGAATTCATCGGCGTGGCGCAGGTCAATCACGAGATCGCCGTTGGCCAACGCGGCGTCGAGCGCGGCCCGGTCGAGGTGTGCAGGTGCGGGCACATCGCGCAGCAGCAGCGGCCCCACCTTGTTGACGTGCTTCATCCGTGCGAAGTAACGCGGCGCTTCCGGCTGGCCATCGAGCAGCCAGTTGACGAACGCTTCTTCGTCATTGAACTGGAACGCTGGGTTGAACAGCTTCTCGTAGCCCAGCGTCGTCGATGGGATGGCACCGAGCGCCTTACCGCAGGCGCTGCCCGCCCCGTGACCCGGCCAGATTTGCAAGTAGTCGGGCAGATCTTTGAAGCGGGCGACCGTGTGGTATTGCAGGTGTGCGCCCACGTCGGCGGTGCCCACCATTCCGGCGGCTTCTTCCAGCAGATCGGGACGCCCGACATCGCCGACGAACAGAAAATCGCCCGTGAAAATCCCCATCGGCTGATCAGCCCCGGCGGTGTCGGTGATCATAAAGGCGATGTGTTCTGGTGTGTGGCCGGGCGTGTGCAGCACCTCGACCTTCACGTTGCCGACCATCCATATATCGCCATCGCGGACGAGACGAACATTGCCGTCGTCGTAGGTGTACTGCCAGTTTTCATCGCCCATCGCGCTCAGGTAGAGCGCGGCCCCCGTTTGCGCGGCCAACTCGCGCCCGCCGCTGACGAAATCGGCGTGGATGTGCGTTTCGGTGACGTGTGTGATGCGCAGGCCTTCGGCTTCCGCTGTTTCCAGGTATCGGGTGATGTCCCGCGCCGGGTCAACCACCAGCGCTTCACCCGTCGCTGCACAGCCCACCAGATACGACGCTTGGGCCAGCCGCTGATCGTAAAAGTATTTCAAGAGCATCGCTACAACTCCTCAGCATCTCCGGCTGATTGGCCGGTGGTGTTCAACTGAACTATCGCACTGTCTTGCCAATTATTTTCCATTCTATGCGAATTGATGGGCGGCGGCACCGTGCATCTGCTTATCTGTGCTATAAGTCCCGGCTTAGATCTGATCGTTGATCGGAACAGTTGTTTGTGTAAAGTGGAGTAACGATTTTGTTGAAATCGACTAGTGCTGATGTATCATTGCGGCATGGACTCTTTCAGGCTTATGAGGTGCGTCACCATGTCGATTGCTCGTTTTGGTTACCCGTTCCGTGCACAAAGTGCCTGTTCCCAGGAGATTGTCGCGCGGGATTTGAATGCGCTGTCTTCGTCTTATACCCGGTCGTATGGGTTCGCCATGCACTCTGGTTTGGGTGCTGAGGTGCAGGATGTGGATGGGCATAGTTATATTGATTTCGCCGCCGGGATTGCGGTGCTGGCGACCGGGCATCGTCACCCGAAGATCACACAGGTCATCAAAGATCAGGCGGATCGCTTTGTGCATGTCGGCGGCACCGATTTTTTCTATGCCGAGCAGGTCGAATTGGCTGAACGTCTTCAGCAGATCGCGCCAATCAACCGGGCTGAAGCACCGACCGATAAGCGTGTGTTTCTCTCCAATTCAGGCACTGAAGCCATCGAAGCGGCGCTCAAACTGGCGCGCTACAGCACGGGCCGCCCTTATATCATTGGGTTTTACGGCGGTTTTCACGGGCGCACCATGGGGTCGCTTTCGGTGACGGCGAGTAAAGCGGTGCAGCGCGCCCACTATCCGTTCCTCCCCGGCGGCGTTGAGCACATCCCGTTCCCTGGCCGCTTTGATTGCGAAAACGGTACGGCCATGCTCTGCGACCCGCTTGGGTATCTGAAAAAATACGTCTTTAAAAAGAAGATCCGCCCGCAGGAAGTGGCCGCTATCCTGCTGGAGCCGATTCAAGGTGAGGGCGGCTATGTGCTGCCGAAAGACGATTTCTTGCCCGCACTGCGTGAACTGTGCGACGAGCACGGCATTCTGCTGATCGTCGATGAAGTCCAATCTGGGATGGGCCGCACCGGGAAATGGTTGGCAGTCGAGCACTGGGGCGTTGCGCCGGATGTCGTGTGCATGGCGAAGGGTCTGGGATCGGGTATGCCTGTGGGTGCGACGATTGCCCACCGCGATGTTATGCAGCGCTGGGTGGCGGGCGCGCACGGCAATACCTTCGGCGGCAACGCGCTGGCGTGCCGCGTGGCCGCGGCCACCATCGATGTGATCCGCGAGGAAGGGCTGCTCGATCATGTGGCGCAGTTGGGTGAGCACGCGCTCGAACGGTTGACGGCGATGCAGGCGCAGCACCCATCGATCCGCCGCGTGGAGGGCAAGGGGCTGATGATCGGTGTCGAATTTGCGGACGCCGACGGCAAGCTGGCTGGGGGGCTGCGCAATCAGATTGTGGATGAGTGCTTCTTGAACGGCCTGATCACGCTCGGCTGCGGCGAGAGCACCCTGCGCGTCGCGCCGCCGCTGGTGATCACACGGGCGCAGCTCGACAAGGGCCTGGAGATTCTCGAAGCGACCATCACGCAGTTGGAAACGCAGTTTGGCGCGCCGCAAGCGTGGGCCTACGAGGAGATCAAGCCGCAGAACGTCCTGGTGATCGAAGATGATACCGACTGGCTGGGGCAAATCCGTGCTGCGCTGGACGCGATGCAGACGGTGTTCAGTGTCACCGCAACGGCGACCTACGACGATGCGCGGCTGATGCTGCAAGCGGGTCGCGTCTATGACCTGATCGTCGTCAATGTCAATGTGGGGCGGTCGAACGATCTTAGCGGCATCGATCTGCTGCCGTTGATCGATCAGCACCGCGATCAGCATGGTACCGCTGCTATCGCGCTGGCCGGGACGCTGACCGTCGCGGATATGCGCGCCATCGTGCGGGCTGCCCAACTCGATGACCTGATCATCAAGGACGCGGTTGATGCATCGGCGCAACTGGTGACGGCCCTGCGTGCGCCGTTCGGCGAACAGGCAGCGGAAGCAGCGCTTATCTGATCGGCGGACGTGCTGTGCGCATCCTCATTGGATCGGGGTGAGCCACCCACCCCGATCCGGGTTGGCATGATTCAAAAAATTAATTCGTGTTTGATTCTCTTTACATTCTTCGCGATCTCGCTTCGGTTAAGGCCGCACACGTCGGGTTCCGTGCTATACTGGTCTTAACGTTTCCTCATTCATCCGCTGCGCAAACTCGATGAATACAGCGACCGCAACACATCCGCAAGCTGACTCGTTCGTTTACATTTCGCACTCGCGGCGCGACGAACCGACGTTGGCGCGGCTGTGCGCAGATTTGCAGCGGGCAGGGTTCGCCTGCCGCGTTGATCGCAGTGCGCGCTCGCCGGGGATGCCTGCCTGGCAGCGCTCCACTTTGGCGGCGGTGCGCACTGCTCACGCCGTGATCTGGCTGGTGTCGCCGCTGGCCTGTACGTCGCCGCACGGTCATGACGAGATCGCAGCGGCCCGGATGGTCGGCAGTCGGATTTATCCGCTGTGGGTGGCGGGTGACACCTGGGAAGCTTGTGTGCCGTCAGCACTCGCCGGGATCGACAAGCTTGATCTGCGGGGTGCGGGTTACGCCGCTGGCTTCGAAACATTGGTTGCGGCGCTGCGCGGCGAAGGTCCAGCGCCAACATTGGCTGACGCCGTCACGGTGGCGGCTGCTTCCGCGAGTGACGCGCCACCGCGCAACCCGTATAAGGGGCTGAGCGCGTTCACCGAAGCGGATCACGGGGATTTTTTCGGGCGTGAGGCGCTCATCGCGGATCTGCTACGCGGGATCGGGGAGCAGCACGACGCGGCGCGGCTGCTGGCGTTGATCGGGCCGGAGGGGGTCGGCAAGTCGAGCGTGCTGCTGGCCGGGCTGCTCCCTCGGCTGCGCGCTGGTGATCTGCCGGGCAGCGGCGACTGGTGCTACCTCGAACCGATGCGGCCCGGTGCCCAGCCCCTGAGCGCCTTGACGCTGGTGCTTCAAGAACAGGTGCCGATGGAAGCTTCGGCAATCCGGGCGATGCTGGAGCAGCCGCACGGACGGGGGCTGCACGATTTGGTGCAGGCGCTCGATGAGCCGCGCGTCATCCTCTGCCTGGATCAGTTTGAGGAGTTGTTCGCAGCCGCCGTCGCAGAACACGAGCGCGAGCAGTTCATCGCGCTGCTGATTACCGCGCTCACCGAGCCGGACGGCAAATTGTTCGTCGTGCTGACTCTGCGGGCTGATCAATACGATCAGCCGCAGCGTTACCCGGCTTTAGCCCAGTTGATCAGCACGCACCAACGGCCGGTCGTGCCGCTCACCCTCACCGAACTGCACGCGGCGATCACGCGCCCGACTGCGCTGCCAAATGTCGGCCTCAGTTTTGAGCCAGGCGTCGCGGGGGAGATCGCGGCGGCATTTCTGGATGCGGACGCGGCACACAGCCGCCTGCCGCTGATTCAGTTTGCGCTGATGCAGCTCGTCGCACGTCGCGCTGGGTCGTCGATCACGCGGGAAGCTTACCATGCGCTGGGTGGCGTGAACCGTGCCCTCGATCACGCGGCGGAGGCGGCAGTCGCGGCACTTGATGCCGAAACCCAATTGGCGCTGCCGCATTTGCTGCGTCGGCTGATCATTGTGGATGATCGCGGAGCGGCACAGCGCCAGCCCGCGCCATGGGCGGCGTTCGCGGGCGACGCAGCCGCACATCAGTTGATCACAGCGCTGCGTGATGCCGGGCTGCTGCGTGACGCCGACGGGGCAGATCCGGCGGCGGTGATCTTCGCGCATGATCTGGTGCTGAGCGGCTGGGAACGGCTTGTACAGTGGGCCGAGCAGACCGCCGAAGATCAGCGGCTGCTGCGCCGGGTGCGTGCAGCGGCGGCGGCGTGGGATGCAGCCGGGCGGCCAGCCGATCAGCTCTGGTCACACAGCCAGTTGAAAGCGGTGTTTGCTTTGCGTGAGCGGCTGGGGATCGGGTTCGATCCGGTTGTGGGCGATTTCGTGCACTCCGAAATCGATAGGCTGCTGGCGGAATTCCGCAACCCCCAGACACCAGCGCACCGCCACCTGAAAATCATCGAGCGGCTGGAGGACATCGGCGCGGAGGCGGCCCCAGCCCTCATTCAAGTGCTGCTGCACACCCGTGATTTTCGCAGCGCGGAGGCGGCTGAGGGCAGTTTGCGCCGCTTCGCAGACGCTGCTGTGCCGTATCTGGCGACGACGCTGCACAGCGAGGATGTCAACGCGCGGTTGATCGCGGTGGAAGCGCTCAACGGCATCGGGACTCAGGCGGCGGCGCAGACGCTGCTGACCGCGCTGATCGATGGAAGTTCGGCGGTGCGTCAGGCCACGTTCAAAGCGCTGCGCGCGCTGCCGGACGCGCAGACGATCCCCGCGTTGCGGCAGGCACTGCGCAGCGAGAACATCGATCTGCGCCGTTTTGCGGTGGGGCTGCTGGGCATGAGCCAAGCGCCGGAGTCTGTGCCTGCGCTGAGTCAGGCACTGCGCGATGAGAGCGTCGAGGTGCGGCGTTTGGCTGTGGAGATGTTGGGGCGTAAACCGACTGAAAATGCCAGCCTCGCGCTCAGCACGGCCATCGAAGATCAAGAACCCACCGTGCGCAAAGCCGCGCTCGCCATGCTTCAGCGGGCTGGGGAACGCGATGGCCACGAACTCGCGGCGATCAGCAGCGAGGCGAGCGACGCCGATGTTGCCTCGCTGATCAAGGTGCTGCGTGATGGCAGCGGCCATGTCCGCCTCAACGCCGTGATCGGGTTGGGGCAAATTGGCGGGGAAGCGGTGGTGCCGGCGCTGGTCGCGGTGCTGCAAGACCCTGACCCCGGTGTGCGCCGCACCGCCGCCGAGACATTAGGTCGGCTGGGCACGCAACGCGCGATCCCCGGTCTGACGCGAGCGCTCCACGACCGCGATGCGTTTGTGCGCATTGCCGCCAGCAAAGCCCTCAAAAAGATCGGCAAGCCAGAGCTGGACACATGAGATTCGGCGCGCCACCGCGCGCGATCAGTCGCCGCTGGCCGGGGCAGGCTGCACGCTGGGTTGCTGATGGCGGCCCAACCAACGCACCAACATCACCCAGATCACCAGCACGATGAGCGCCGGGATCACCGTGCCCAGCGCGACAAGCTGCGTATTGGCTTCCCCGACCGCGTCGATCAGCGCACCATGAACCAGGGTGCTGACGACGGTGGCGAAGTAAAAGCCCATCACATCAAACGAGAAGACACGCCCCATATACGCATCGTCGGTGGATTTCTGGATGATCACGTTGCTGTATGTCCAGTTGACCGAGCCACCGAAGGCGCGAATCAGAATGGCGAAGCAGACGAGCACCAGCGTCCCGGCGAAGCCAAGCAGCAACCAGCCCACCGCGACGAACACAAATCCAACCGTGATCAAGTGCCGCAAGCGCTGTAGGTTGTCGTTGACGAAGCGGTTGAACAACAGCGGCCCAATGAGCGCGCCGATGCCGAAGGCGCTGTACATAATGCCCAGCGACAGTTGGCCGTCGGTGCCCAGCACGAAGAGCCGTGTCGCCAGGATGGTCATGAGGGCATCGACATTGCCCAGGCTAAAGCCGAATTTGACCAGCACCGCGGTCGCGGCGTCCGGGTTGCGGCGCAGATAGCGCAGGCCATCGCGGAAGCCCGTCTGCGGCTGATCGATTTGTGTGGTGGTGGTGCGGGGTTGCTGGCGCTTCGGTGTATAGCCCTTAATCTGCCAGATGAGGAACCCGGCCACCACGAATGTCGCTGCGTCAATGACCAGGGCGATGTGCGCGCCGAGGAGGGTCGCCACCACACCCCCGATGATCGCGCCGAGCGCCAGCATCACCGACCATGTGATGCTGACCAGCGCGTTCGCCGTCACTAAATCCGCTTTGTTGACCAAATTCGGGATCAAGGCGGCTTGGCCCGGCTCGAACACGGACGACAGGGTGAACTGGATCACCGTCAAGGCGTAGATGGCCCACATCAGATCTGGATTGTCGATCACGAACAGGAACATGAGTACCACGCCCGCGCGCAGCACATTGCTCCAGATCAGCAGCCAGCGGCGGTCGAAGCGATCCACGAGTACCCCCGCGACCGGGCTGAGCAGCATCGGCGGGACAAAGCGCGCGATCAGCAGCCCGCCAACGGCCAGCCCGCGGCTTTCCGGCGGGCTGTACTGCACCACCAGCGCCGAAAGCACAATCGTATTGAACCAATCACCCAGCAAGCTGACCACTTGTGCGCCCCACAGGCGTGTGAAATCTGGGGTGCGGTGTAATAACTGTAGATACTGGGCCATGAAAGCATCCTTTGGGCTGATGTGTCATGCTCATCCTACCTGTTGATCAAGCGCGTGTGTAGTGCCGCGTTC